>NZ_JBMOWQ010000050.1:0-5821 GCF_049310485.1 Pseudomonas sp. GZD-209 | reverse complement strand
CGAATGGCGGCACAATCCCTCTCACCCATGTCACGGCTTGTTGGCGTGTCTTCCCCCCGCGATGATCTGTCGATCAGGCCAGCTTGGGCGTACGCGGCGGGATCATGCGGCGCGAGCCGGTCGCCTCGAAGGCTGCGGCAAATTTCAACAGATTGTTGTCGCTATAGGCCTTGCCGGCGAAGGTCAGGCCAACCGGCATGCCGATATCGGCCATCACGCCCATGGGCACGGTCACGGTCGGTACACCCAGGTGACGGATCGCCAGGTTGCCGTTGGCCACCCAGATACCGTTGCTCCAGGCGATATCCGCCGAGGCAGGGTTCACATCGGCATCGGCCGGGCCGACATCGGCCACGGTGGGGAACAGCACCGCGTCCAGGCCCTGGGCGTCCATCCAGTCTTCCAGGTCCTGTTTGCGGGTCTGCTCCAGGCCGCGCAGGCCGTCCGGCACGGTGGCGATCTGGTCCCAGGTCTTCAGGCCGCGCTTGGCCATGTTGACGTACTCGTCCATGCCGGCGGCCAGGTCATCCTCACGGTTGGGCAGGGTGCCCGGGTCGTGGGGGAAGATCTGCGGGCCGTCGACGTCGGCCAGGCGGTTGAGCTTGGGATCGTCGTTTGCCCGCAGGAAGTCGTCGAAGGCCCAGCCGGACAGCTCCCACAGCTCGTCATGGAGGAATTCCTTGCTGACGATGCCACGGTTGTACACGGTGGGTGCGCCGGGGCGATCGCCCTCGCAGTTGGACACCAGCGGGAAGTCGGTTTCGACCACTTCGGCACCGGCCGCTTCCAGGGCCTGGCGCGCCTGCTTCCACAGCTCGATCACGCTGGCGCGGGTGTTGATGCGCTGGCCGGTGGGGCCACCGATGCCCGGCTTCTCGGACGTGCCGGCCTCGGCGTCGGCGTTGATGTACATGCGCGGCACGGCGAAGCGCTTGCCCTTGAGCGAAGCCGCATCGGCCGCCAGCGCCAGGTACGAGGCCGGGCGCACGCTGGAGGCGGCGGGGATCGGCACCCATGGCTGCAGGCGCCACAGGTCGCCGCGCTTGTCGGCGTCGTCGGCCACCACCACGTCGAGGATTTCCAGCAGGTCGGCCATGGTGCGGGCGTAAGGCACGACCACGTCCATGGTCGGGGTCAGCGGCCAGTTGCCGCGCACCGAGATCACCCCGCGCGACGGGGTGTAGGCGCACAGGCCATTGTTCGAGGCAGGGCCACGGCCGCTGGACCAGGTCTCTTCGGCCAGGCCGAAGGCGCTGTAGCTGGCGGCGGTGGCGGTGCCGGCGCCGTTGGACGAGCCGGAGGCGAACGGCGCGGTCAGGTAGGCGGCGTTGTACGGGCTTTCGGCACGGCCATACACGCCGCGCTGCATGCCGCCGTTGGCCATCGGAGGCATGTTGGTCTTGCCCAGGCAGATGGCGCCGCCGGCGCGCAGACGCTCGACGGTGAAGGCATCGCGCTGGGCGACCAGGTCCTTGAATGCAGGGCTGCCGGAGGCGGCGGTCAGGCCTTTGACCAGGTAGCTGTCCTTGGCGGTGTAGGGGATGCCGTCCAGCGGGCCGAGGACCTCGCCACGGGCCCGGCGGGCATCGGAGGCCTCGGCCTCTTTGAGCGCTTCAGGGTTGCGCACCACCACGGCGTTGAGTGCGGTGGCGGTGTCCTTGCCGTCATAGGCGTCGATGCGCGCCAGGTAGGCCTTGACCAGCTCGACCGCTGTCGTGCGGCCAGACTCGAGCGCGTCGCGCAGCTCGGCAATGGAAACCTCGGTTACCTCGATCATGCTGTCACCACAGTTGTGCAGGTGGAAAATCATGGCGGCGAGTGTAGCAAGAAGGCTTTGCCGGAGCAGGCATGCAGTGGGGAAATGCTTCGTTGCAGCGGGGCATTCAGGCGTTCGGGATGGGGAGGCCGCATTTGCAGTGTGGGAGCAACTGTCTTGCTCGCCATTCAAGCAGTTGCGCGATCCCTGTGGGAGCGGGTTCACCCGCGAACACGGGCATAGCCCGTGCCAGGCACCGAGGTGTCATCTTCGCGGGTAAACCCGCTCCCACGCCTTACAGCAGCTTGCGTTGCACCGCTTCGTCCAGGGTGCTGCGCGCCAGCTCGCGGACCACGTCGCGGGTGTCGGCCTGGAATGGCAGGCCGACGATCAGCACCAGTTGCATCCAGGTGCGCACCGACTCGCTCTTGCTGATACGGCCGACTTCCTTGCCTTCCTTGTCCTTGAACACGGTCTGCAGGGTGAAGGTGTTCTTGGCCGTGGACGGAATGATGAAGAAGGTGAAGCCAGTGATGAACGCCGAGGCCACGACGAACTGTTCATGGTTGGTCAGGGTCGCCTCGGCGTACAGGTCCGATTCCACCTTGCGCGTGCTGACCTTGGCGAAGCGGCCTGATTCCTGGTAGGTCTCGCTGAGGGTCTTTTCCCACAGTTGCGCGTGGGCGCCGGCGGCAGCTGCTGCCGGGTTGTCGTTGACCTGGTACAGCGCGGTGGTGCGCAGGTAGGCGCTGGGCTTGACCGCTTCGCTGCTGGCCGCAGGCGGCCAGGTGTTGACCGCGGCCAAGTCGCCGGTGGTATAGGAGACGCAGCCGCCGAGCAGCAATGCGCCCAGCAGCATGCCTTGTTTGAGCAGGTTCATGAATGGGTTCCCGATTCAGCGTTTGGCCAATTGCACGGTGGCGCTGTCCAGCAGTTCACCGACCAGTTGAGAGAGTTGCTTGCCGCCCATGATGGTGGGCGACCAGTAGTCGCTGCCGTACAGGCCGACGTTGTGCTTGAAGGTGATCTGGTCCTGGGCGCGAGCCAGCTCGACGCCGTCGCGGTCGACGATCACCAGGTCGCCGGCCAGGTCGAAGCTGTCGACGTAGATCGGGCCGTTGACCCAGATCCACAGGGTCAGGGTCAGTAGCGCACCGGGGAAATAACCTGGGTGCGGTGCCCGGCGGCCCTTGAGCGAGGTCATGTCGAACTTCAGCAGCACGTCTTGTTCGCCCAGGCGGGTAGGGAACTGACTCACCGATTTGAAATAGCCGGCCTTGTCCACGTAGCGGTCCAGCTCCTCGGTCAGCGAGCGGCTGATGGACTCGCGGGTGGCCGGGTTGAGGCCGGGAGCAGACACCGTCACGTCGGCGAGCTGCGCGGTGCGCGGGCTGGTGATGGTGGAGGGATGGACAGGGGCGTTGACGGGGCCGCTGACCTGGAAGGACACGCAGCCGCCCATCGACAGCATGGCCATGAGAGCGGTGCATTTAAGGAGTTGCTTCAAGCCGGTACATCCTTGTGCGAGAGAAAGGCTGAACAAGGATTACGGCTGCAAGGCGAGGAACTTTAGGGCAAAGTGCCACTACTGTATCCAGGCCGCCCAGACGCGACTGGGCGGCCCTGGCTGATCAGCCCAGGTCGGCTGCCGAATGGCGCTCGGGAACCTGACTGGCTTCATCGCCCCAGGTCCGGTTTACCCGGGTGCCACGCTGTACTGCCGGGCGTTGCGCGATGGCTTCGGCCCAGCGTTGCACGTTGGGGTATTCATGTACCGCAAGAAACTCCGCAGCGCCATACAGGTTGCCGCGTACCAGTTGGCCATACCATGGCCATACGGCGATGTCGGCGATGCTGTATTGGTCGCTGCCCAGGTAGCTGCTTTCGGCCAGGCGACGGTCGAGCACGTCGAGTTGGCGCTTGGCTTCCATGGTGAAGCGGTTGATGGCGTACTCGAACTTCTCGGGCGCGTACACATAGAAGTGGCCGAAACCACCGCCCAGGTAGGGCGCCGAGCCCATTTGCCAGAACAGCCAGTTCAGGCTCTCGGTGCGGCTGGCCGGATCCTTGGGCAGCAGGGCGCCGAATTTTTCTGCCAGGTACAGCAGGATCGAGCCAGACTCGAACACCCGCACCGGCGGTTCGACGCTGCGGTCGAGCAGGGCGGGGATCTTCGAGTTCGGGTTGACCCCGACGAAGCCGCTGCCGAACTGGTCGCCTTCGCCGATGCGGATCAGCCAGGCGTCGTATTCGGCGCCGGTATGCCCCAGGGCCAGCAGTTCTTCGAGCAGGATGGTCACCTTGACGCCGTTGGGGGTGGCCAGGGAGTAGAGCTGCAGCGGGTGCTTGCCCAGCGGCAGCTGTTTTTCATGAGTCGGGCCGGCGATCGGGCGGTTGATGCTGGCGAACTGGCCGCCGGAAGGTGCCTCGTGGGTCCAGACCTGGGGCGGGACGTAGGGGGGCTTGCTCATGCGCGGAAACTCCTGGAAGGCGTGATCGAGCATCTATGCCATGGGTTCGGCGCGAGGGGCAAATGCATTGGATGCATAGCTGATATCAAAGCTGAGAGTTTGACCTTGGATGGCTTATCGCGGGGCAAGTCGCAGCGGCGCACCGCCGCTCCCACGCCAGGCCTCATTGCAAGGGGCGCGTGGGAGTGGGCTTGCCCCGCGATGCGGGCCTATCAGGCCACCGGGATCAGCGGATCAGCCGCCGCCAGCGCCGCCGCACGATCATCGGCGGCCGGTGGGTAGATCCAGATCGAGTTGATCTGGTGCTTGAGCACCTTGGCCTCGGCCTTGTCGGTGGGCGGCGACACCGTGCGCTCCCAGCCTTCGGTGTACACCGCGCCCCAGGCGCCGAGGTCCAGGCAGGTGACGTACTTAGGTTGGCTGTAGATCATCGGTGCCACGCCGATCAGTTCGGCGGCGGCGTTGTTGCCGGCGTAGCGGCCCAGCGGGATGGCGTGCTGGCAGGACATCACCGCATGGTTGCCGACCTCGTCGCACGCGGCGTAGGCCACGTCACCCGCGGCGTACACCGCGTCATTGCCGATGACCCTAAGATTGCCGTCGACGTGCAGGCGGCCCTGGCGGTCGCGTTCACCGCTGATCTGCTCGGTGAGCGGGTTGGCCTTGAAACCGACGGTCCAGATCACCGTGCTGGCTTCGATGCGCTGGCCGTTGTCGAGCACCACGCCGCCGTCATCCACCGAGGCCACCGTGGCCCCGCAGATCCATTCGATGCCCAGGTGGTCGCTGGCCTGCTCGATGGCCGGGCGGATGCCGTCACCCAGTGCGGCGCCGATTTGCGCGCCGCGGTCGACCACGATCACCCGTGGTTTCACGCGATCACCCAGGATCTTGTGCAGGCGCGACGGCAGTTCGGTGGCGGTCTCGATACCGGTGAAGCCGCCGCCGGCCACCACCACGGTATTGCGTGCCGGGCTGTCGGGGCGGCCGGCGAGGGATTTCAGGTGTTGTTCAAGGCGCGACGCCGAGTCGATCTTGTCGACATCGAAGGCATGCTCGATACCGGCCATGTCGGGGCGGTTGAGCAGGCTGCCACACGCCATGATCAGGCGGTCGTAGCTCAGTTTCGACTCGATGCCGCCGGGCGCGCGGTAGGTCACTTCACGGTTTTTCTCGTCGATGTGGCTGGCGCTGCCTTTGACGAAGCGCACATTGACCGCATCGAACAGCGCCTGCAGCGGCGCGGCCATGGTGTGCACCTCGGGTTCGTAGAAGCGCGGGCGCACATGCAGTTCGGCCTGGGGGGCGAGCACGGTGATGGCGACGTCGTCGCGCCCGTGCAGGTCAAGCTGGCGCGCGGCGCCCAGGGCGCTCCACAGCCCGGCGAAGCCTGCGCCAATGATAAGGATCTGTTTCATGAGGGTGCTCCTGGAGATTCCGAATACCGCGGATGGTTGGAGTTGTCGGCTCGGGCACGGCAGTGGGAAAAGGGTACGCCTGGTGCTGCTGGGTGGGGCGTGGTCCGACCTGTGGCCCAGGGGGGGGGGGGGGGGGGGGGGGGGAGGGGAGGGGGGGAGGGGGGGGTGCGGGCGGG
>NZ_JBMOWQ010000049.1:0-3798 GCF_049310485.1 Pseudomonas sp. GZD-209 | reverse complement strand
CACCGAGCCCGGGGAGACCCCCCCCCGCAGGTGCGGGGGGCCTGTCTTCCCCCCGCGATGAGGATGGTTGACGCAGCAGGGATGCTAAGCGTGGCCGGCGTTGCGCCCTAGGCCAAAGAACCCTGGATTTCGGCCAGCGGCACGCTGCGGGCGAAGCGCGTGCGGTAGTCGCGCGGGGTGACTGCCAGGTGGCGCTGGAACGCCTGGCGCATGCGTTCCTCGCTGCCAAAGCCACAGTGGCGGGCAATCTGCTCGATGTGCTGGGTGGAGTTCTCCAGCAGGCGGCGGGCGGCTTCCAGGCGGAACAGCTCGATGGCCTTGGCCGGGGTGCGGCCGGTCTTCTGTTTGTACACCCGGGTGAAGTTGCGCAGGCTCATGCGCGCCTGCTCGGCCAGGCGTTCGACACTCAGGCGGGGGTCGCCCAGGTGGTCGTTGAGCCACAGGTGCAGGGCGTCGAAGGCGGCGCTGTCCTCGCCCTGGGCCTTGAGCAACTCGCTGAATTGCGCCTGCCCGCCGGGGCGCTTGAGGAACACCACCAGCTCGCGCGCCACCTGCATGGCCACCTCTCGGCCGCAATCGGCTTCCACCAGGGCCAGGGCCAGGTCGATGCCGGCGCTCACCCCGGCACTGGTCCACACCTGGTCCTGCTGCACGAAGATCGATTCGGCATCCACTTCGATGGCCGGGAAGCGCTGGTGCAGGGCGTCGCACATGGCCCAGTGGGTCGCCGCCCGGCGGCCGTCGAGCAGGCCGGCGGCGGCCAGCAGGAAGGTGCCGCTGCACACCGAGGCGGTGCGCCGGGCGCGGGCGGCGACCAGGCGCAGCCAGTCGACCAGTTCGCCGTGTTCGGGGAGGGTGCGGACGATCTCCGGGGCGCCCGGCACCACCAGTGTGTGCAGCGGTTCGTGCAACCAGGGCGGCAAAGGCTCGGTACCGACCGCCAGCCCTTCGGCGGTGGGCACCAGGCCACCGGTGAGGCTGGCGGTGACCACCCGGTAGCCGGGCAAGCCGCGTTCGGCGCGGGCCTTGGTTGCGGCCCAGAACACCGTCTGGGCGCCCGTCAAGTCGAGCAGGCCCATTTGCGGGTAGGCGAGGAACAGCACGGTGTGCGGCTGGTCGAGCGAATGCACGGGCGGGTCGGGGATTTGCGGGATATCGGTCATGGCGTGCTGCTTCGGGCGGGGGCTTGCCCCGCGATGAGGCCTTTGGCTCAGAAGCGGTAATCGACCGTGGCGAAGTACGAACGCGGCGCGCCCAGCAGCCACTGCTCGCCGCTGTAGGCCGACATCGCGTATTCACGGTCGAACAGGTTGTTCACCTGCAGCCCCAGGCGTACGTCCGGCAGCACCTGCCAGCCGATGTTGCCATCGACCACGGTGTAGCCCGGCACCTGCTGGTCGTTGGCGGTGGTGGCGTAGCGCTGGTCGACATAGCGCAGGCCGATACCGGCATCGACAGCCTGGCCGAAACCCTTGCTCAGCCACAGGTTGGCGGTGCGCCGTGGCACGTCGGTGGGGCGGTTGCCCGAGCGGTCGTAAGCGATGCCGCCGCTCACTTCGTCGAACTCGTCGTACTTCGCCCGCACCAGCGCCGCATTGGCCGACAGCTGCCACTGGTTGCCCAGCGCCAGTTCCAGGCTTGCCTCCAGGCCATCGGAGGTCTGTTGGCCGGCCTGCTGTTTGGTGTGGGTGACCGGGTCACTGACCAGCAGCTTGTCCTTGACGATGTGATAGGCCGCCAGGGTCCATTCGCCACGGCCTTCCCAGAAGCGCTGCTTGAGGCCCAGCTCGGTCTGCTTGGCTTCGGTCAGGTCCAGGCGTTGCTCGGGGCGCAGGGTGATCAGGTCGCCGACGCCGTCTTCGCTGGTGGAGTACTGGCCGTACAACGACAGGTCCTCGGTGACGGCGAACACCAGCCCGGCGCGCCAGTTGCCGCCCTGCAGGCTGCGGTCGCCGCGGCTGTCGTCGAGCAGGTTGCTGCGGTCGATGTGGTTCTGGTCACGGCGGATGCCGGTGACCAGCGCAAGGCGCTCGGTGAGCTGGGTGCGGTTTTCGGCGAACAGGGCGAAGGTGCTGGTTTTCGACAGCGACTGCGGCTGGGTCGGGCTGGCGCTATGGAAGGCACCGGGCGCGGGCTGCCAAGGATCGAGCGGGTCTGTGCTGCCGTCGTCGTAGGGCCAGTTGCTGTCGATGTTGAAGCGGATGCGGTTGTACTCGGCACCGACCACGGTCTTGCTGGCCAGGCCGAACAGTGAGTGGTCGAAGGTGAAGCTCTGGCGGTCGCCGATCTGCTCCTGGTTGTGCTTGATCTCGAGGAAGCTGCCGCGCTGCACCACCCCGTTGTCGGCGTCCCAGGCGTACTGCTCGGCGTTGCGCCAGTGGCGGCGGCTCTTGATGTAGTAGAGCTGGTTGCTGGCCGAGACGCTGTCGTTGATGGCCCAGTCGGTGGTGAAGCGTGTCCACTCATCAACGTAGCGCTGCACGTCGTTGCTGACGTTGTAGTTCTTCCTGGCCAGGCTGCTGCGCAAGTGGCCGTCGATCAGCGGCGTGCCGTAGTAATTGGCCGGCTGCGCATCGCCGCGCTCGTGGGCGAGGGTGAAGCTGAGGTCGTCGCTGGCATCGAAGCGCAGCGCGGCGCTCAGGGCCAGGCTGCGCGAGTCGGTGCGGTCGATGTAGCCGTTGCCGGCCTGCTGGTTGAGGGTGACGCGGTAGCTCAGGCGCTCGCTCAGGCTGCCGCCGCTGTCCAGGCCCAGTTGCTGACGGTCCCAGGAGCCGTAGCCCAGGCGCAGGTGGTTGCTGATCTCGCCGGCGAAGGGCTTTTTCGGGATCACGTTGACCACCGCGCCGGTGGCGCCTTCACCGTACAGCACCGAGGCCGGGCCGCGGATGACGTCGATGCGCTCGACCATCCACGGGTCGACCGGGAAGGTCTGGGTGCCGGCACCGGTGTACAGGCGTGCGCCGTCGAACAGGGTCATCACCGAGTTCTGCCCGCTGAAGCCGCGCGCCGACAGGCCGGTGCCGCCATCGCCGGGGGTGCCGATAAAGGTGATGCCCGGCGAGCGGGTTACGGCGTCCTGTACGGTGAGGTTGTTGCGCTGCTGGATCTGCGCCTCGCCGAGGCTGCTGGTGCTGGCGGGGGTGTCCAGGGCGCTGAGGTTCAGCCGTGAACCGGCCTGGGTCGGTGTGGCCAGGTCGACGGTTTGCGCATCGCGGCTGTCGGTGATGGCCGTGGAGGGCAGGGTGAGGGTGGTCTGCTGTTCGGCCTGGGCCGGCAGGGCGACGGCCAGGCAGGCCGCCAGGGAGTAACGCTTGCTGATACGGGACATGTCGTTCCACTGCTGCAGGAATGAATGGATCCCGGTGGAAAACACGCAAAAGGCGAACCGCGCACGCAGGCGCGCGCACGGATACCGGCCTGCGCCCGCCCACCGCGGGTTGCCAAGTGGAGCCTCAGGCCGGTCTCCGGGCTTGCGAGGGTCGTGAAGCCTTCACCTTCCCATGCTGGCGCACAGTGGTGTGTCGAAGGGTTCGCTCGCTTACCGTTGCGGGGGCAGCGCCGGACTTGTCGCATGGAGCGACGCACCGGCTTCCCGTTTCACCCTGCGCACGGCGGCGTAGGGCACCTGAAACTGGCGCGCATCTGACCATCGCGCGGGGAGTCAGTCAAGCTTTGGCGCGAACGGAAACATCATGTGGGTCAAGGGGTTGTGTGGTTGGCGTGCGGGCCTCATCGCCGGCAAGCCGGCTCCCGCAGGGTAATGCCGTACTACTGTGGGAGCCGGCTTGCCGGCGATGG
>NZ_JBMOWQ010000048.1:0-1233 GCF_049310485.1 Pseudomonas sp. GZD-209 | reverse complement strand
CTCATCCCGAACAGCTCGTCCCCCGGGGGGTGATGTTTTGCTGTTGGGGGAGCCGGCTTGCCGGCGATGGGGGCCTGACAGGTGTCGCAGCTAATCCATGCTCAGCGACCGCGCCGGCGCGACACCCGTGCTTCGATATTCTTGCGGCCGATCAGCAGGGGTGGCTTTTCCACGACGGGCTCATCGGCCAGCCACTTGTACATCACCAGGCAGTCCACCAGCCCCAGCTGGGCGTGGCGGAAGGCCCGGGGCAGGCGCCCGACCGTCTCGAAACCGAGCTTGTGCCACAGCGCCACGGCCACCTCGTTGGTCGCCACCACCGAATTGAACTGCAGGGCGAGCAAGCCTTCCTGGCGTGCCAGCTTCTGCGAGTGTTCGCACATCAGCCGTGCCACACCGCGGCCCCGGGCGTCCTCGCAGACCATGTAGCCGCAGTTGCCAACATGTGCGCCGGGGCCGGCGGCATTGGCCTTGAGGTAGTAGGAACCGAGCAGCTCGCCGTCTTCTTCGGCCACCAGGGTGCGCAGCGGTGCTTCAAGCCACAGCGCCAGGGCCTGCTCGTAACTCAGGGCGGGGTCGAAGGCGTAGGTCTGGCGGGCCTGGACGATGGCCTGGAAGGTTGGCCAGAAGCGCGGGAAGTCTTCCGGGGTCATGGGGCGGATGTGGATCATGGCGGCTCCTGCGCGGGCTGGGCCGCCAAGTCTGGGTGTCGCGGCGCCGGCGCGCAAGGGCGCTGGCGCCGTGAAGGGGCTAGGTACTGGCTTTGCCGACCGCATCCAGGGCCCGGGCCGAGTACACCAGGGCGGCGCCGGCATTCATCGCCACCGCCACGCCGAGGGCCTCGGCGATCTCTTCGCGGGTGGCGCCGTGCTTGACCGCCTGCTGCGAATGCACGGCGATGCAGCCGTCGCAGCGGGTGGTTACCGCCACGGCCAGGGAGATCAGCTCGCGGGTCTTGGCGTCCAGGTGATTGGTCTTGGCCCCGGCGCCGCTGGCGGTCATGTAGCCGGCCACGGTGTCGGGAGACAGTTGCTTGAGATCGCCGATGCCGGCCATCAACTGCTTACGGTAGGCGTCCCAGTCCATCATGCTCATCGTCTTCACCTTGTCAGGTTGGTCGGGGGAGCTTTCAGGCTAGTCGATGATGGGGAGAGTGTTTTCATCTGGTGAAAACATCGCGGGGGAGGACCACCCCCCCACTGGAGGGGGGGTTTCCCCCCCGGGTGGACAGCA
>NZ_JBMOWQ010000047.1:0-12621 GCF_049310485.1 Pseudomonas sp. GZD-209 | reverse complement strand
TTCCACCAGAAAAAAACCATCGCGACACCCCCCCCCCCCCTTTCCTCCCCCCCCCCCCCCCGCGATGGTGTACGTACGACGCTGCCCGGTCAGATGTAGATGAACACCAGCACCAGCGCGGCGACCACTGCCCACTTTTCCAGGTAGTAGCGCATGCGGTTGCGTTTCTTCAGCGCCTTGCCGCGTTCACGGATCTTGTAGATGCGGGTGAACAGGCGGTTGATGCCGCCAGTCTTGTCATTGGCATCGTTGGGTGCGGCGGCGGCAGCCATGACGTTGCGGCTGAACCAGCGGTTGAAGGCGCTCGCCCAGCGGTACTTGAGCGGGCGTTCGACGTCGCAGAACAGGATGATGCGGTTGTGCTCGGTGGTGTTGGCGGCGTAGTGGATGTAGGTCTCGTCGAACATCACCGCTTCGCCGTCGCGCCACGAATATTTCTCGCCGTCGACATCGATGTAGCAGCCGTCGTCGTTGGGGGTATCCAGGCCCAGGTGGTAGCGGTAGGAACCGGCGTACGGGTCGCGGTGGCGCACCAGTTTGGCGCCCGGTGGCAGGGTGGCGAACATCGCCGCCTTGACCGTGCCGATACCCTGCAGCAGCTCGGTGGTGCGTGGGCACAGGCTCATTGCCGAGGGGTGGCTCTCGCCGTACCACTTCAGGTAGAAGCGCTTCCAGCCGGTCTTGAAGAACGAGTTGAAACCGACGTCGTCGTAATTCTCGGACTTCTTGATCTCGCCGGCATGCAGCAGTTGCTGGGCCTCGGCACGGATCTCCTGCCAGTGGTCCTTGAGCGGTTGCAGCTCGGGGAACGCCTCGACCGGCAGGTAGGGCTTGGCCGGGAGCCTGGAGAACAGGTAAAGGAAACTGTTGACCGGGGCGAGGAAGCTGGAGTGGTCGCCCAGCTGGCGGGTCAGCTTGTGACGAACCCGACCGCGCAGGTGAACATAGGCGATCGAGAGGACGAAGATCAGTACGAGTGCAATTTTCATGGACGGTTACTTGTCTAAAAAATGGCCATGCGCCATGGCATAAGCCCGCCAGCATAAACAAACATCGTCAGGGATTGTACTTATTGTTACGTAAATTCCGGGCGACTTAGGTGTAATGGCCTACAGCTTGCGCAAACGATTCAACTGGATTTTTCCATGTATTTTGTGCTTTGGATTACCCCAATCTTCTGACAAGGAACGCCCTATGGTCCAGGACTCACGCCCCAGCGGCGCACCGTTCAAGCGCCTGTTTTTCGCCCTTTCGATCAGTGACGGACAGCGCCGCGCCATCGCCCAGTGGCGCCGTGGCCTGGATCTGCGCAGCGGCAAGCCGGTGCCGGCGGACAACTTCCATGTGACCTTGCTGTTTCTGGGGGATGTGGATGCGGCCCTGGTGCCGGCGGTGTGCGCTGCCGTCGAGCCGTTGCAGCGCCCGGATGCGCCGCTGCGGGTGGTGCTCGACCGGTTGCAGGTGTGGCCGCGGGCAAGCGCCCTGATGCTTGAGCCGGAGCAGGCGCCAGCGGCCCTGCGCCAGTTGGTCTATGCCCTGCAGCAGGCAGTGCTGCCGCTGGGCATCGAGGCGCAGGTGCGCGAGTACCGGCCGCACCTGACGCTGTCGCGGGACTTTCGCGGGCCGCTGCCGGAGGCGGTGCAAGCGCCTGAGTTCTTCCTTGCGGCGCGCAGCTTCACCTTGTTCGAGTCGCGCAAGGGCCAGTACTGGCCGCTGGCCGAATGGCCCCTGGCGGATTGAGGCGTCTCAGAACTGCGGCGTGTATTTGACCGTGAACATGAAGTTGCGTGGCTCGCCGTAGTTGTTGCTGCCATTGAGCTGGTTGAAACCGGCCACCCAATATTTCTTGTCGAACAGGTTGTTGGCATTGACCGCCAGGTTCACTTCGGGTGTCAGCTGGTAGGCCAGGCGTGCGCTCCAGACCGTGTAGCCTGCCACTTCATAGTTGCGCTCGTAGCCCAGGGTGTGGCTCTGGCTGGTGAAGCCCAGCCCGGTGCTCCAGCGCTGGCCATCCAGCGGCAGGGTGTAGTCGGCCCAGGCGCGCAGCATGTGCTTGGGGGTCCACTGGCTGAATACACGGCCCTTGTTGTCCGGGTCTTCGAGGAACTTGGTGGTGTTGTAGGTATAGCCGGCGAACAGTTGCAGGCCGCTGAGCACTTCGCCGCTGACCTCGGCTTCGACGCCCTGGCTGCGCACCTTGCCGCCAGCGGTCGAGCAGTACCAGTCATCGCAGGCAAAACCCGAGGCGACGTCGGTGACGGCACGGTTTTCCTGGTCATAGCGGAACACGGCCAGCGAGGCATTGACGCGGCCGTCGAGCAGTTCGCCTTTCAGGCCGGTCTCGTAGTTGCTGCCCACCACCGGCTTGAGCGGCGCGTTGCCCACGGCGCGCTCGGTCTGCGGCACGAATACATCGGTGTAGCTGGCGTACCAGGCCCATTCACGGGTCAGGTCGTAAACGAAGCCGGCATAAGGCGTGACCTGCCCGGTCTCGGTCATGCGGCTGGTCGGGTGTTGGTTACCGGGCTCGTTCGGGCCGTTGAAGTCGGTCGAATCCCAGCGGTAGTCGAACCAGCTGACCCGCGCGCCGAGCACCAGGGTCAGGTCCTCCACCGGCTTGACGCGCCAGGCGCCATACAGGCCTTTCTGGCGGACGTCGTAGCTGGCGCGGTTGGCGCGGCCCATGTCGCCGGCGAGCAGGCTGTCGCGGCTAGGTTCCGGGCGGTTGTGATCGATGGCGAAGATGTTGTCGTCGGGATCGTCGACGAAGTTGCGCCAATAGGCATCGTCGGACTTCAGCTTGGCGTAGTTGCCACCCAGGGTCACCTCGTGGGCCACGGAGCCGGTATCGAAATGCCCGACCAGGTTCATGTCCAGGCCGAGCTTGGTGTTGTGAAAATCGGTGATCCAGTCGGCGTAGCTGATGCCCGTGCCATCGGGGGCCAGGCCTTGGTCGATGGTCTGCACGCGCTGGTGGGTGGAGGTATTGGTCTCATCCATGCGCACGGCGGCGGTCTTGAACGTCCAGTCGTCGTTGAAACGGTGCTCGAGGTCGAGGTAGTAGGTGGTGACGTCGGTCTCGGCGCGGCTCCAGCGCGCACCGGTGTAGGTGGAGCGGGGCAGGTCCACCGCCTTGCCGGTCGCATAGCGGGGGATGCCGCGCAGCATCGGGCGCGACTGCTGGCGGCTGTAGCTGATGCCGCCACCCACGGTGGTGGCATCGTTCAGGTCGATGTCCAGGGCGCCATACAGGGAGTGGTTCTTGCTCCACTTGTAATCGATGTAACTGTCGCTCTGGTCTTCGTCCAGCACCACGCGTCCACGTACCCGGCCATCGCCGGTCAACGGGCCGCCGGCGTCCAGCTGCAGGCCGTAGTGATCCCAGGAGCCCGCCTTGCCGGTCAGGGCGACGGTCGGGGTGGCCTGGCCGCGCTTGCGCACCAGGTTGATCGCGCCACCTGGGCTGCCGGTACCTTGCAGCAGGCCGGAGGCGCCCCGCAGGATTTCCACGCGGTCGAAGAACACCAGGTCCTGGGTTGCCCAGTTGCCCAGCGAGTAGTTATTGCGCTGGATCGGCACCCCATCGTACTGCCAGTCGTCGATCTGGAAGCCGCGCGAGGTGATGACCACGCCCGGGCCGATGCCTTGGGCACCGACCAGGCCGGTGGTGTGGTTGACGGCGTCCTGCAGGTCGGTGATGCCCTGGTCGTCCAGCTGCTTGCGGGTGATGACGGTGACCGACTGCGGGATCTCCTTGAGCGTGTGCACACCCTTGCCGAGGGTGACGGCACGCGCGGCGTAGCTGCCGCTGCCTTCACTGGTGGCGTCCAGGTAGTTGTCGCTGATGCTGGTGCTGCCCAGCTCCAGCGCGTTGCCCTCCAGGCTGGCCGGCGCCACGCTGAAGTGGCCGCTGGCGGTCACCCGCAGTTGCAGGCCGCTACCGGCCAGGGCGGCCTGCATGGCTTGTTCGGCACTCATTTCACCGACCACCGCCGGGGCCTGCTTGCCGCGCACCAGGCCGGGCTCCAGGGCGATGATGTGCCCGCTCTGGCTGGCAATGCGGTTGAGCGTGGTGGCCAGGTCTGCCGCCGGCAGGTTGAACGACTGGGTCTGCGCCTGGGCAAAGCCGCTGAGGCTGCTCAGGGCGATGACGAGGGGCAGGGCGCGGGGCCATAGGTTGTGCACGGTGTTCTCCCGAGTTTGAAGTTGGCTGTCAGGAGTTAGGTGCAACGAGAAATGAAAACCGGACACCTTTGCGAATGATTTTCAAAAATATTTTCAACCCGCTGCCGCCGGCCCGATCAGGGTCAGCCACGGGCCGTAGTGTTCGATGCGGATCGGCAGGGTTTCGCCCAGGGCCTGCAGGGCCTCCCGGGGTTGGTCCAGCGGGAACACGCCCTGTACGCGCAGGGAGCGCACTTCGGGAGCCAGGCGGATGAAGCCGGGCTGGTAGTCGCGCAGGGCGTCGATCACCTGGTGCAGCGGCTCGTCGAGCACCTCCAGGCGGCCTTCGAGCCAGGCTGCGCGCTGGCGTTGTTCCTGCGCGAGCAGTTCGATACCGCTGCTGCGCAGCAAGGCGGCCTGGCCTTCCTGCAGGTCGAGCTGGCGGCCGTCGGCGAGGCTGGCGCGCACGCTGTGTTGCAGCACCACCACACGGGTCGAGCTTGCCTCCTGGCTGACCAGGAAGCGGGTGCCCAGGGCCTGCACCTGGCCTTGCGCGGTGCGTACCCGCAGCGGGCGACGCGGGTCTGCCGCGACCTGGATCAGCAGTTCGCCACGGCGCAATACCACCAGGCGTTGGCCGGCATCGAACAGCAAGTCGACCGCGCTGTGGCTGTTGAGGCTCAGGCGGCTGCCATCGTCCAGGGTGAAGCTGCGGCGCTGGCCGCTGGCGGTGTGCAGGTCGGCTCGCCAGCCCAGGGCCGCGTCACTGCGCCAGCCGGCCCACAGCCCGCCGCCCAGCAGGCCGAGGCCGGCCATGGTGCGCAGCACTTCGCGGCGGCTGCGGGTGGGTTGCAGCAACAGGCGGCGGGTGGCTTCGGTCTGGCCGGGCGCCCTTGCATCGAGGCCGCGCAGTACCGCGCAGGGGCGGCCAAGGCGCTGTTGCAGCAAGTCCCACGCTTGTTGGTGCCGAGGGTCCTGGCCCAGCCAGTGCTGCAGGCGCGCGGGCAGGCTGGCGTCATGGCCGCCAGCGTTGAGCTCCACCATCCAGTCGATGGCCTGTTCGCTGATGCTGTCGAGCACTTGGCGGCTCATGGCTGCAGCTCGCACAGGTAGCATTGGCGCAGCGCCTGCTTCATGTAGCGGCTGACGGTGCGTTCGGACAGGTTCAGCTTGGCGGCGATGTCGACGTAACTCAGGCCATCGAGCTGGCTATAGAGGAAGGCCGCCTTGACGATATCCGGCAGGCCATCGAGCACCTGGTCGATGGTGACCAGCGCCTCGAGCAGCAGCAGTTGTTCCTCGGCCGAAGGGGCCACTGGCTCCGGCAACAGGGCCAGGCGGTCCAGGTAGGCCTGTTCGAGTTGGCGGCGACGGTGACGGTCGAAGATCAGCCGGCGGGCGATGGTCGACAGGTAGGCGCGGGGCTGCTGGATGCTGTCGGGGTCGACCCGCGCGCCGAGCATCTGGCAGAACGCTTCGGCGGCAGTGTCCTCGGCGTCGGCACGGTTGCGCAGGCGCTTGTTGATGTGTTGCAGCAGCCAGCGATGGTGGTCGCTGAAGAAGAAGCCCAGCTTGCGGGTTGAAGTGCTGTCCAACGACCGGTTTCCAGAGTGTTAGTGAAAATCGTTCTCAATAGTAGCCGGGTCGCTCGGGTTGCTGCAATGGGGCGGTGGACTGCCGCCCCCGGTTAGTGCGGCTCAGGCGAGGGCGAGATGGCCTTCGAACAGTCGCTCGCCCAGTTGCCGTGCGCGTTCGAGGTTGGCGTGGTTGTCCTGGATTTCGCTGTCGGTGAGCAGCGTGGTGCTGAGCACCTCGGCGCCGCAGTAGTCGAAGATGCCGTGTTCGATCTGCGTCGTCATCGCCTGGTTGTAGCCGTGGCGCTCGAAGGTGCCAGCGTCGGCCCCGGCCACGCCGACCAGGTGCACGGTCAGGCCATCGAGCTTTTTGATCAGCTTGCCGTCGGCGTGGTAGTCGAATGCCCAGCCATTGCTGAACACCCGCTCCACCCAGCCTTTGAGCAGGGCTGGCAGCGACCACCAGTAGATGGGGTAGACCAGCACCAGGGTGTCGGCCCGTGCGATGCGCGCCTGCTCGGCCAGCACGTCTGCCGGGGCCGCAGCCTGGCGCCGGTGCACGGCGTGGTCGGCAAGGCCGAAGCGCGGGTCGAACTGCTCGGCCCCCAGGTCGGCGAACTCGCTGGTATGGCCGGCGGCGTGCAAACCGGCAGCGACCTGCCCGGCGAGTGCATGGGTGAGGGATGCAGGGTCGTGGTGACCAATGACGATCAGGGCATGCATGGCGAAGACTCCATCAAGCTGTGCAGGAAAACCGTGAGCGCTATATACTCGCGGTAAGTTACCCTTAGTAAGTTACTTTTGGTAGGTAAGCGATGTCAAGCGATGACAAGACCCCCTCGCGCAAGCGCCTTTCACGTGAGCAGCGCCGCCGTCAGTTGCTCGATGTGGCCTGGCAGCTGGTGCGCGAAGAGGGTACCGAGGGCTTGAGCCTGGGCCGGCTGGCCGAGCAGGCCGGGGTCACCAAGCCTGTGGTGTATGACCACTTCGAGACCCGCACCGGGCTGCTGGTGGCGTTGTATCAGGAGTACGACGCCCGCCAGACCGCCATGCTCGACAGCGCCCTGGCCGGCGGCCCGGCCGACCTGGCTGGGCGGGCGCAGGTGATCGCCGACGCCTATGTCAATTGCGTGATGAGCCAGGGGCGGGAGATTCCCGGGGTCAGCGCGGCGCTGGCGGGCTCTCCGGAAATGGAGGCCCTTAAACGCGTCTATGAGGGGCCGTTTCTCGACAAGTGCCGACAGGCGCTGGCGCCGTTCGCCGCAAGTGGCGACATCGATACCGCTGGTTTGCGCGCCTTGGTCGGGGCTGCCGATGCACTGTCGCAGGCCGCCGCTTGCGGGGAGCTTGCGCCTGAAGCCGCCCGCCAGGAATTGCAGGCGACCATTGTCGCGATGGTCAGCCGGCGATGAGCCGGCGCTGGCGGGATAACCCCCGGACTCAAGCATTGGTCATGCTAGAATCCGCCCCTTCGAATCTGGAGGTACACGCGTGCGCAAACTGGCTGTGGTAATGGCGGTGTTGGCCCTGGCGGGCTGCAACAACGAGGTCGAAGGGGTACACAACCAGGTGGCTGAGCACCTGAAAAACCCCAAGACGGCCAAGTTCGCCAATGTGCGCTTCGACACCCAGGGCTCCATCTGCGGCCAGGTGCGCGGCAAGGACGATGCCGGGCAGTTCGAGGCGTATCGTAGCTACGTGGCGATCAAGCGCGACGGCCAGTACCAGATCATCATCGATGAAACCGGCAATGACCTGCGCATCCGTGAAATCTGCGGTGGCGCCGAGCTGCAGCGCCGCGCCGAAGCCCTGGCTGACCAGCCGGCGCCGGAAGGCTGGGATGTGGAAGTGATCCAGGGGCCGAACATGGGCGCCCTGACCGACATGACCGCGCGCCTGATCGAGAAGGGCATCCCGTCCTGGGTCGAATACCGCGAGGGCAAACCTGTGGTGTTGATCGGGCCGTACCCGAGCAAGGCCGAGGCCGATGCGCGCAAGGCGGAGGTGATGGCCAAGCTTGGGACCGACTCGGTGGTCATCCAGCACGGTGTCGAGCGCTGACAGGACCGTCAAGAAGCTGTCATGTAGCGTGTGGCTTACCCTTGGCAGGGCCTTGATGTCGAAGGACATTTTTACCGGCTATGCTGAGGGGGCGAACGCTGAGCAGGAGAGCCACATGGCAACGCTGGAACGTGCCATCGCGCTGGCCATCAAGGCCCATGAAGGGCAGTACGACAAGGGTGGGGCGGCCTATATCCTCCACCCGCTGCGGGTGATGGCGCGGGTGACCACGCCCGAGCAGCGGATCGTCGCGGTGCTGCACGATGTGCTGGAAGACACCCCGTTCACCCTCTCCGACCTTGCCCGCGAAGGCTTCCCGCTGAAGATACTCGCCGCGCTGCTGGCCCTGAGCCGGCGTGAAGGCGAAAGCTACGAAGCCTTCGTCATCCGCCTGGGCGTCGACCCGTTGGCCCGTGAAGTGAAGCTGGCCGACCTGGCCGACAACAGCGACTTGTCGCGCATCGCCTGCCCGGGCCCGGCGGATCTCGCCCGCCTGGTCCGCTACCAGCAGGCCAGTGCCTACCTGCAAACGCTGGGCTGAGCGCCGTCAGCCACAGGCCTTGAGGTAGACCGGGCCGACGAATGCGTTGCCGTGGCCCATCACGCACGCGACCCGCTGGTTGCGCTGCTGTTCCCACGCCTGCGGCGGGTAGGTCTTGTTCCACGCCTCGAACAGCTGGCGATCCTGTTTCGACAGACGCAGATCGTACTGCTGGCTCATGTAGAAGTAGGTGCGCGCGATCATCCCGCGGATCGACGGGCGCGGCATGACTTTTTTCGCCTTGAAGTCGACCTGGGTCAGGCAACTGCCGTACTGGCCGTGCTGCACCGGCAGCCAGCCAAAGCTGTAGTTGCTGCGGTCGCCGTTCACTTCGCCAATGCTGGGTACCAGGTTGTGCAGGTCAGCCTCGGCGCGTTGGTAGGCCACATCATTGCGCGCGCAGTTCTTGCGCCCGCCGCTTTGCCAGCACTGGCGCTGGTGGCCGATCTGCCAGGCCGGGACGATATGCTCCCATTCGATGCGCGCGGCGCGTTGGGCGTTCTTGCGCGGCGCGTAGCCGCAGGACGCCAGGTCGACCTTGTTGCCGTTGTATTTGCAGCCGCAGTAGAACTCGGTGGATTGCGGCGCATACAGGCGCCAGGCGACCTGCTTGGCTTCCTGGAAGGTGCGTGGGGCGTCGGCGTGGGCAAGCGGGGTGGTCAGTAGCAGGCAGGTGGTCGCGTAAAGCAGAACTCTCATGGGCGGTCAGTCTTCCTGCGGTACGGTCCAGAAGATCTGCACGCCGCCGTCATCGCGGTGGGCGAGGGTGACGTTGTCGTTCTCGGCGATTTCTGCGAGCAGGGTGTCCCAGTCTTCGGGCGTTTCCTGTTCGAGGCGGAAGATCAAGGCGGCGCGGCTGCGCTGGGCGATTGGGCTGTTGATGATCTTCTGGATGCGCTGACCCAGTTGTTCATAACTGCTTGGCGTTGCTGCGGAGGTGCTGGCCACGGGCTGTTCCTTGTTTTGCTGTATGTGCATACAGTATTTCACTGTAGGCCATTTCGCAATAACAGGCAGGAAGAAAGCCGTGATCGAGGGGGTTGGGGCCGCAAGGCGGCCCCAGGCGTTGCTCAGGCGATTCAGCGCGAATCACGCACCATGTCGACGTGCGGGATACCGGCCTCGAGGAACTCCTCGCTGACCACGCGGAATCCCAGGCGCTCGTAGAACGGGGTGGCGTGCACCTGGGCGCTGAGCATCTGCTGCTTGAGGTCGCGGTTCTGCGCCTCGCTGATGACCGCATGCATCAGCGCATCGCCCACGTGCAGGCCGCGCCAGTCCTTGAGCACCGACACCCGGCCGATGGTGCCGTCGGGCAACAGGCGCGCGGTGCCGATCGGGTATTCGCCTTCCATGGCCAGGAAATGCACGGCCGTAGGGTCTTCGGCGTCGAACTCGAGCTCTGGCGGCACGTGCTGTTCAGCGATGAACACGGCGCTGCGGATGCGGTGGATGTCGGCGTTGTCTTTGTGCCAGTCGGCCAGGCGAACGCTGATCTTATTCATCGGCGAACCCCAGGCTGCCTTGCATGACCAGCTGCTGAATCAGCATCAGGCCGTCTTCGTCCTGCAGCCACTGGCCAAGGTTGTCGATGTGCAGGGCATCGGCGGCGCACACCAGCTTGAGCAGTTCGCGCAGTTTGGCCGGCAGTGGGCAACTACGGCCGCTGGCGAACAGCATCAGGTCGTCGTTGAGCTCGGACCAGGCCATGCGTGCGCTTGGGTTGCGGATCAGCACTGCGCCCTGTTCGAGGTAGTTGACCAGGTCCTGCTCGCTCAGTTCTTCACCGGCAACCTGCTCGGGGTAGCGCGGCTCGGTCATGAACTGGCCGAACCAGGTCAGCAGCAGGTCCTTGTCGGACATGTGCTTGTCGATCAGGGCCTTGAGGCGGTCGAGGGCGTCGTGCTGGATCTCGTGCGGGTCGCTGACCGGTTGGGCGTCGGCGTCGCTGTAGCGCTCTTCTTCGGGCAGGAACTGGCCGAGGAAGTCGGTGAAGTGGGTCAGCACTTCGGCGGCGCTCGGCGCGCGGAAGCCCACCGAGTAGGTCAGGCATTCGTCTTCGGCCACGCCGTAGTGAGCCAGGCGCGGTGGCAGGTAGAGCATGTCGCCTGGCTCCAGGGTCCACTCGTCGCTCTGTTCGAAGTCAGCGAGGATGCGCAGGTCGGCGTGGTCGATCAGCGGGCTGTCGCTGTTGCACATCTGGCCGACTTTCCAGTTGCGCTTGCCGTCGCCTTGCAGCAGGAACACGTCGTAGTTGTCGAAGTGCGGGCCGACGCTGCCACCGGGGGCGGCGTAGCTGATCATCACGTCATCGATACGCCAGCTGGGCAGGAAGCGGAAGTTTTCCAGCAACTCGGCCACTTCCGGCACGAACTGGTCCACGGCCTGGACCAGCAGGGTCCAGTCGCGCTCGGGCAGGTCGCTGAAGGCGTCTTCGGCGAACGGGCCGCGGCGCAGCTCCCATGGGCGCTCGCCGTGCTCGAGCACCAGGCGCGACTCGACTTCTTCTTCCAGGGCCAGGCCGGCCAGTTCGTCGGCGTCGATCGGGCTGATGAAGTCTGGGAAGGCCTGACGCACCAGCAGCGGCTTCTTCTGCCAGTAGTCGCGCAGGAATTCACGGGCCGTAAGGCCGCCCAGCAGTTGCAGTGGAGTATCAGAATTCATGTTCAACCTATTGATAAAACGTAATTTTTGTACGGGAATAAAAACGCCCGGCCAGGCCGGGCGTTGAACGCGACGGTCAGCTTAGACGCGTTTGGCCTGGGCCACGGCGTTGCCGATGTAGGTCGCAGGCGTGAGCAGCTTGAGCTCGGCCTTGGCGTCGGCTGGCATGTCCAGGCCGTCGATGAAGGTCAGCAGCGCTTCAGGGGTGATGCCCTTGCCACGGGTCAGCTCTTTGAGCTTCTCGTAGGGGTTCTCGATGTTGAAGCGGCGCATCACGGTCTGGATCGGCTCGGCGAGGACTTCCCAGCAGGCGTCCAGGTCGGCGGCGATGCGGGCTTCGTTGACTTCCAGCTTGCCGATGCCCTTGAGGCTGGCTTCGTAGGCGATGACGCTGTGGGCGAAGCCCACGCCCAGGTTGCGCAGCACGGTGGAGTCGGTCAGGTCACGCTGCCAGCGCGAGATCGGCAGCTTGCTGGCCAGGTGCTGGAACAGTGCGTTGGCGATACCCAGGTTGCCTTCGGAGTTTTCGAAGTCGATCGGGTTGACCTTGTGCGGCATGGTCGAGGAGCCGATTTCGCCGGCGACGGTCTTCTGCTTGAAGTAGCCCAGCGAGATGTAGCCCCAGACGTCGCGGTCGAAGTCGATGAGGATGGTGTTGAAACGGGCGATGGCGTCGAACAGCTCGGCGATGTAGTCGTGCGGTTCGATCTGGGTGGTGTACGGGTTGAACTCAAGGCCCAGCTCGTCTTCGATGAAGGCGCGGGCGTTCTGCTCCCAGTCGATCTGCGAGTAGGCCGACAGGTGGGCGTTGTAGTTGCCCACGGCGCCGTTGATCTTGCCCAGCAGCGGTACGGCGGCTACCTGGGCGATCTGGCGCTCCAGGCGGTAGACGACGTTGGCCAGCTCTTTGCCCAGGGTGGTCGGCGAAGCCGGCTGGCCGTGGGTGCGCGACAGCATCGGCACGGCGGCGTGGGTGTGGGCCAGGGTGCGGATCGCTTCGGCGATCTGACGCATCAGTGGCAGCAGCACTTCGTCACGGCCAGCGCGCAGCATCAGGGCGTGGGACAGGTTGTTGATGTCCTCGCTGGTGCAGGCGAAGTGGATGAACTCGCTGACCTTGGCCAGCTCAGGCAGTTGAGCGGCCTGCTCCTTGAGCAGGTACTCGATGGCCTTGACGTCGTGGTTGGTGGTGCGCTCGATTTCCTTGACGCGTTCGGCGTGCTCGAGTTTGAAATCAGTGGCCAGGCTGTCCAGCACGGCGTTGGCTTCGGCGGAGAACGCCGGCACTTCGCCGATTTGCGGATGGGCGGCCAGGCGCTGGAGCCAGCGCACTTCGACCAGGGCGCGGAAACGGATCAGGCCGAATTCGCTGA
This sequence comes from Pseudomonas sp. GZD-209, assembly GCF_049310485.1. Taxonomy (NCBI): domain Bacteria; kingdom Pseudomonadati; phylum Pseudomonadota; class Gammaproteobacteria; order Pseudomonadales; family Pseudomonadaceae; genus Pseudomonas; species Pseudomonas sp. GZD-209. Next base: position 244 of record NZ_JBMOWQ010000047.1, on the reverse strand, counting down.
AGATGGGGCGCAAGGCCTGGGTTTTGCCGGCGTAACGGCCGTCTACAGGGGAAACCGCAGTGAGCGAAGAGAGCTGCATGGGGTGTTCTCGGACAGTCAGGCTTTTGGGGGGCGCATATCATACATGAAAAATGCGCCGGGGTCGGGTGGCTGACCAAAGGTCGGGCCTGTTTGAAACGGGTGGTAGCAGGCGTGGGAGCGGGCTTGCCCCGCGATGGCGGCGTAGCGTCCGGCATCGCCATCG
>NZ_JBMOWQ010000046.1:0-14585 GCF_049310485.1 Pseudomonas sp. GZD-209 | reverse complement strand
CCCCGCGATTGGGTTCACCCTTCGAGCTTGGACTTGAGCAATTGGTTCACTTGCCCCGGGTTGGCCTTGCCTTTCGAGGCCTTCATCGCCTGGCCGACGAAGAAGCCGAACATCTTGCCGCGCTTGGCTTCGTCAGCGGCGCGGTACTGTTCGACCTGGTCGGCGTTGGCGGCGAGCATCTCGTCGAGCATCTTGTCGATCGCGCCGGTGTCGGTGACCTGCTTCAGGCCTTTGCTTTCGATGATGCTGTCGGCATCGCCTTCGCCAGCGGCCATGGCCTCGAACACGGTCTTGGCGATCTTGCCGCTGATGGTGTTGTCACGGATGCGCAGCAGCATGCCGCCCAGTTGCTCGGCGCTGACCGGCGACTGGTCGATTTCCAGGCCCAGCTTGTTCAGCAGGCTGCCCAGTTCGACCATGACCCAGTTGGCGGCCAGCTTGGCGTCGCCGCCGATCTTCACCACCTGCTCGAAGTAGTCGGCTTGCTCGCGGCTGGAGGCCAGCACGTTGGCGTCGTAGGCCGACAGGCCGTACTGGCTCTGGAAGCGTTCGACTTTCTGTGGCGGCAGCTCCGGCAGGCCGGCGCGCACGCTGTCGAGGAACGCGGGCTCGATGACCACCGGCAGCAGGTCCGGGTCGGGGAAGTAACGGTAGTCGTTGGCTTCCTCCTTGCTGCGCATGGAGCGGGTCTCGTCCTTGTTCGGGTCGTACAGGCGGGTTTCCTGCACTACCTTGCCGCCGTCCTCGATCAGGTCGATCTGGCGCTGGATTTCGCTGTTGATCGCACGCTCGATGAAGCGGAACGAGTTGACGTTCTTGATCTCGCAGCGGGTGCCGAACTCGGCCTGGCCTTTCGGGCGGATCGACACGTTGCAGTCGCAGCGCAGCGAGCCTTCGGCCATGTTGCCGTCGCAGATGCCCAGGTAGCGCACCAGGGCATGGATCGCCTTGACGTAGGCCACGGCCTCTTTGGCGCTGCGCATGTCCGGCTCGGAGACGATCTCCAGCAGCGGCGTGCCGGCGCGGTTCAGGTCGATGCCGGTGGCGCCGTTGAAGTCTTCGTGCAGGCTTTTGCCGGCGTCTTCTTCAAGGTGCGCGCGGGTCACGCCAATGCGCTTGACGGTGCCGTCTTCCAGGGCGATGTCCAGGTGGCCCTTGCCGACGATCGGCAGGTCCATCTGGCTGATCTGATAGCCCTTGGGCAGGTCAGGGTAGAAGTAGTTCTTGCGCGCGAATACGTTGCGCGGGCCGATTTCGGCATCGATCGCCAGGCCGAACATGCACGCCATGCGCACGGCTTCCTGGTTGAGCACCGGCAGTACGCCGGGCATGCCCAGATCGACCAGGCTGGCCTGGGTGTTCGGCTCGGAACCGAAGGTGGTGGCGCTGCCGGAGAAAATCTTCGACTGGGTGGCGAGCTGGGTATGAATTTCCAGCCCGATCACAACTTCCCATTGCATGTGTGAATTCCTCAGAAGCCGTTGGGGGCGCGGGTGTGCCAGTCGGTGACTTGCTGGTAACGGTGCGCGATGTTGAGCAGGCGGCCTTCCTGGAAATACGGGGCCAGCAGCTGCACGCCCACCGGCAGGCCATCGACGAAGCCGGCCGGCATCGACAGGCCCGGCAGGCCCGCCAGGTTGGCGGTGATGGTGTAGACGTCTTCCAGGTAGGCGGCGACCGGGTCGCTGCTCTTGGCGCCGAGCTTCCAGGCCGGGTTTGGCGTGGTCGGGCCGAGGATCACGTCGACGTCGTGGAAGGCGGCCACGAAGTCGTTCTTGATCAGGCGGCGGATCTGCTGCGCCTTGACGTAGTAGGCATCGTAGTAGCCGGCCGACAGGGCGTAGGTGCCGACCATGATCCGGCGCTGTACTTCGACGCCGAAGCCTTCACCGCGCGAGCGCTTGTACAGGTCGGTGAGGTCTTTGGGGTTTTCGCAGCGATGGCCGAAGCGCACGCCGTCGAAACGCGACAGGTTGGAGGAAGCTTCCGCCGGGGCGATCACGTAGTAGGCCGGGATGGCGTGCTGCATGTTCGGCAGGCTGATTTGTTTGACCACGGCGCCGAGCTTTTCCAGCTCCTTGACGCTGGCATGCACCAGTTCGGCGATGCGCGGGTCGAGGCCGGCACCGAAGTATTCCTTCGGCACGCCGATGCGCAGGCCTTGCAGCGAGCCGTTCAGGTTGGCGCTGAAGTCCGGCACTGGCTCGTCGACCGAAGTCGAGTCCTTGGCGTCGAAACCGGCCATGCCTTGCAGCAGCAGGGCGCAGTCTTCAGCGGTACGGGCCAGTGGGCCGCCCTGGTCGAGGCTGGAGGCATAGGCAATCATGCCCCAGCGCGAAACACGGCCGTAGGTCGGCTTGAGGCCGGTCAGGTTGGTGAAGGCCGCCGGCTGGCGGATCGAACCGCCGGTGTCGGTACCGGTGGTGGCCGGCAGCAGGCGCGCGGCCACGGCCGCGGCCGAGCCGCCGGACGAACCGCCAGGCACGTGTTCCAGGTTCCACGGGTTCTTCACCGCGCCGTAGTGGCTGGACTCGTTGGCCGAGCCCATGGCGAACTCGTCCATGTTGGTCTTGCCCAGGCTGACCATGCCGGCTGCGGCCAGCTTGGCGACCACGGTGGCGTCATACGGGGCGGTGAAGTTGTCGAGCATCTTCGAACCGCAGCTGGTGCGGGTGCCGTTGGTGCAGAACAGGTCCTTGTGGGCGATCGGCGCACCCAGCAGAGCACCGGTTTCACCGGCGGCGCGGCGGGCGTCGGCGGCGCGCGCCTGCTCCAGGGCCTGCTCTTCGGTGACGGTGATGAAGCTGTTGAGCTGCGGGTCGAGCTGCTTGATGCGCGACAGCAGCGCGCCAGTCAGTTCTGCCGAGGAGAACGACTTGTCAGCGAGGCCGCGGGCGATCTCGGCCAGAGTGAATTGATGCATGGCAGGCGCTATCCCTTAATCGATGACTTTCGGAACCAGGTACAGACCGTTCTCGGTCGATGGGGCGACGGCTTGGTACTGGTCGCGCTGATTGCTCTCGGTGACCTGGTCGGGACGCAGGCGCTGGGTGGTTTCCAGCGGGTGGGCGAGCGGTTCGATGCCTGTGGTGTCGACAGCTTGCATCTGGTCGACCAGCCCGAGAATGCTGTTCAAGGCGTCGGTAATGCGTGGCAGTTCGCCTTCATTCAGGCCCAGGCGGGCCAGATGGGCGATCTTTTCCACGTCGGAGCGTTGCAGCGCCATGGGGATCTCCAGGAGGAACGATGAACGGAATTGTCCGCTAACAAAATGAGGAACATGTCAGGATTCTGGCGGTCAAAGGGCCGCGATCATCGGTAGGCATGCTCGGAAAAACAGCCAATTTAACATATTGGCTCCTTGCCCAAAATCCCTGCCATTGTTAGAGTTTGCCGCACTTTTTTACCCACGCTTTCCCCAGGGTCACTTTCCCATGTTCAAGAAACTGCGTGGCATGTTTTCCAGCGATCTGTCTATCGACCTGGGTACTGCCAACACCCTTATTTACGTGCGTGAGCGCGGTATCGTCCTGAATGAGCCCTCGGTTGTTGCCATCCGTACCCACGGCAACCAGAAAAGCGTCGTCGCTGTCGGTACCGAAGCCAAGCGCATGCTGGGCCGTACGCCCGGTAACATTGCGGCCATTCGTCCGATGAAAGATGGCGTGATCGCCGACTTCAGCGTTTGTGAAAAAATGTTGCAGTATTTCATCAACAAGGTTCACGAAAACAGCTTCCTGCAGCCCAGCCCTCGCGTGCTGATCTGCGTGCCGTGCAAGTCGACCCAGGTAGAGCGTCGCGCCATTCGCGAGTCGGCCCTGGGTGCCGGTGCCCGTGAAGTGTTCCTGATCGAAGAGCCGATGGCCGCTGCCATCGGTGCCGGCCTGCCGGTCGAAGAAGCCCGCGGTTCGATGGTCGTCGATATTGGTGGTGGTACCACTGAAATCGCGCTGATCTCGCTCAACGGCGTGGTCTACGCCGAGTCCGTGCGTGTTGGCGGCGACCGCTTCGACGAAGCCATCGTCACCTATGTGCGCCGTAACTACGGCAGCCTGATCGGCGAATCCACCGCCGAGCGCATCAAGCAGGAAATCGGCACCGCCTACCCAGGCGGCGAAGTGCGCGAAGTCGACGTCCGTGGCCGTAACCTGGCCGAAGGCGTTCCACGTGCCTTCACCCTGAACTCCAACGAAGTGCTTGAAGCCCTGCAAGAGTCGCTGGCGACCATCGTCCAGGCGGTCAAGAGCGCCCTGGAGCAATCGCCACCTGAGCTGGCCTCGGACATCGCCGAGCGCGGCCTGGTGCTGACCGGTGGTGGCGCGCTGCTGCGTGACCTGGACAAGCTGCTGGCCCAGGAAACCGGCCTGCCGGTGATCGTCGCCGAAGACCCGCTGACCTGCGTCGCCCGTGGCGGCGGCCGTGCCCTGGAAATGATGGACAAGCACGCGATGGACCTGCTCTCCAGCGAGTGAGCCCTGACGCTGCCGTTTCATCGCCCGGTTTACAGGTAGCACGCGCAGTGCTACCTGTATGCGCTGGGTTGGCGCCCGTGAGGGCGTCGTTTTCCGTCAATCCGCAAGCAGGCCGGTGCGTTGCCCCATGTTCAGTGACTTCCTGAGTCGTCCGCGAGGAACGGCCCATTAAACCGCTTTTCTCCAAAGGCCCCTCGCTGGGCGTACGCCTGCTCGTGCTGGTGGTGATGTCGATCGCACTGATGGTGGTCGACTCGCGTTTCGACCTGCTCAAGCCCGTGCGCAGTCAGATGGGCCTGGTGTTGATGGAGTCCTACTGGATCACCGACCTGCCGCAGCGCATGTGGCAGGGTGTGGCTGGCCAGTTCGGCAGCCGCACCGAGCTGATCGCCGAAAACGAGAAACTCAAGACCGAAGCCTTGCTGCTGCAAGGGCGCCTGCAAAAGCTGGCGGCCTTGACCGAGCAGAACGTGCGCCTGCGTGAGCTGCTCAATTCCTCGGCGCTGGTCAACGAGAAGGTCGAGGTTGCCGAGCTGATCGGTGTCGACCCCAACCCGTTCACCCACCGCATCCTGATCAATAAGGGCGAGCGCGACGGCGTGTTCCTCGGCCAGCCGGTGCTCGATGCCCGTGGCCTGATGGGCCAGGTGGTCGAGCTGATGCCGTACACCTCGCGGGTGCTGCTGCTCACCGACACCACCCACAGCATTCCGGTGCAGGTCAACCGCAACGGCCTGCGCGCCATCGCCAGCGGCACCGGCAACCCGGAACGCCTGGAGCTGCGCCATGTGGCCGACACTGCCGACGTCAAAGAAGGCGACCTGCTGGTCAGCTCCGGCATGGGCCAGCGCTTCCCGGCCGGCTACCCGGTGGCCACGGTCAACGAAGTGATCCACGATTCCGGCCAGCCATTCGCCATCGTCCGCGCCATCCCGACCGCCGCGCTCAACCGCAGCCGCTACATGCTGCTGGTGTTCAGCGACCGGCGCACCCCGGAAGAGCGTGCAACGGAAGCGGCGATTGCCCAGGAAGAAGCCGACCGCCAGGGTGCCGGGCATGGCCAGGCACCTGCGGCCCCGGCAACGCCAGCCGCAGCCAATGCCGCGCAGCCTGCCGCACCCGCCGCAGCTCCGGCACCTGCCGCAAACGTTACGGCCCCGGCCCACCCGGCCGCAGCGCCCGCTCAACCCCGGAGGCAATAATGGCCAGCACCCGTAGCAGAAACGGCTGGGCCATCTGGCTGACCTTTGCCATCGGCCTGTTGCTCAGCGTCTCGCCGATGCCGCAGTTCATGGAAGTCTTCCGGCCCATGTGGCTGGCGTTGCTGCTGGCGTTCTGGACCCTCACCGTGCCCACCAAGGTCGGCATGACCACCGCCTTCGTGCTGGGCCTGGCCGAAGACGTGCTGTACGGCACCTTGCTGGGGCAGAACGCGCTCATCCTTACCCTCATCACGTTCCTCGTGCTGTCGTTGCAGCAGCGCCTGCGCATGTTCCCCATGTGGCAGCAGAGCCTGGTGATCCTGGTGATCTTCGGTATCGCCCAGCTGATCCAGCTATGGCTCAGCGCCCTGACCGGCAACCGCCTGCCAACGCTGGCGTTGGTCTGGTCGGCGGTGATCAGTGCCTTGCTCTGGCCGTGGGTCAGCTTCGCCCTGCGCGGCTTGCGCGTGCGCTTGCATATTCATTGACGCTGCGCCACCACTGACAGGGAGATGTCCACATGCCTCAACTTTACCTGGCCTCCGGTTCGCCGCGTCGTCGTGAACTGCTGACCCAGATCGGCGTGCCGTTCACGGTCGTCAGTGCCCCCATCGATGAAACCCCGTTGCCCGGCGAAGCCCCGGCAGCCTATGTCGAGCGCCTGGCCCAGGCCAAGGCGGTGGCCGGTTTCGCCCACACCGACGGCAACGGCGTGGTGCTGGGCGCGGACACCACGGTGGTGCTCGACGACGAAATCCTCGGCAAGCCAGAAGACCGTGAACACTTCCTGGCCATGCTCGGCGACCTGTCCAAGCGCGAGCACCAGGTGCTCACCGCGGTGGCGCTGACCGATGGCCAGCGCAGCATCAGCCGCTGCGTCAGCACCACGGTGCGGTTTCGCGCCATCTCCTTCGAAGAAGCCCTGCGCTACTGGGCCAGCGGCGAGCCGCTGGACAAGGCCGGTGGCTATGCCATCCAGGGCCTGGGCGCGGTATTCGTCAGCGGCATCGAGGGCAGCTATTCGGCCGTGGTCGGCCTGCCCTTGAGCGAGACCGCCGAGCTGCTCGAGCAATTCGCCGTTGCTGTCTGGCAGCCGCAAGAGGGTTCGACAGCGCGCTAGCCAGCCATCCCGCAGCGATCCATCATTACCGAAAACCTTGACGAGAGCCTGCCATGAGTGAAGAGATTCTGATCAACATCACCCCGATGGAATCACGCGTGGCAGTGGTGGAGAACGGTGTCCTGCAGGAGGTGCACGTAGAGCGCACCCAGCGCCGCGGCATCGTCGGCAACATCTATAAAGGCAAGGTGGTCCGGGTGTTGCCGGGCATGCAGGCAGCGTTCGTCGATATCGGCCTGGAGCGTGCGGCGTTCATCCATGCCTCGGAGATTTCCCTGCGCGAAGGGTCGGCGGTAGAGACCATCACTGCGCTGGTGCATGAAGGGCAGGCACTGGTGGTGCAGGTGACCAAGGACCCCATCGGTACCAAGGGCGCGCGCCTCACCACCCAGTTGTCGATCCCCTCGCGCTACCTGGTGTATATGCCGCGCAGCAGCCATGTCGGCATCTCGCTGAAAATCGAGGAAGAAGCCGAGCGTGATCGCCTCAAGCAGGTGGTCACCGACTGCATGGCCCAGGAAGAGATGAAGGACGCCGGCGGCTTTATCTTGCGCACCGCTGCCGAGGGCGCGCGTGCCGAGGACATTCTCCAGGACATCCGCTACCTGCGCCGCTTGTGGGAGCAGATTGGCTCGCAGATCAAGACCTGTGGCGCTCCTACCGTGATCTATGAAGACCTGGGCCTGGCGCTGCGAACGCTGCGCGACCTGGTCAACGCCAAGATCGAGAAGATCCGCATCGATTCGCGGGAAACCTTCCAGAAGACCACGCAGTTCGTCGGCGAGTTGATGCCGGAAATCGCCGATCGCCTCGAGCACTACCCGGGCGAGCGGCCGATCTTCGACCTGTATGGCGTGGAAGACGAAATCCAGCGTGCCCTGGACCGCAAGGTGCCGCTCAAGTCCGGTGGCTACCTGGTGGTCGACCCGGCGGAGGCGATGACCACCATCGACGTCAACACCGGCGCGTTCGTTGGCCATCGCAACCTTGAAGAGACCATTTTCAAGACCAACCTGGAAGCGGCCACGGCCATTGCCCGGCAACTGCGCCTGCGCAACATCGGCGGGATCATCATCATCGACTTCATCGACATGGAAGACGAGGAGCACCAACGCCAGGTGCTGCGCACGCTGGAAAAGCAGTTGGAGCGCGATCACGCCAAGACCAACATCATCGGCATCACCGAGCTGGGCCTGGTGCAGATGACCCGCAAACGCACCCGCGAGAGCCTCGAACAGGTGCTGTGCGAGCCGTGTGCCGCCTGCCAGGGGCGCGGCAAGCTGAAGACGCCCGAGACCATTTGCTACGAGATCTTCCGTGAGATCCTTCGCGAAGCCCGTGCCTACCAGGCAGAGGGCTATCGGGTACTGGCCAACCAGAAGGTGGTCGACCGGCTGCTGGACGAAGAGTCGGGTAACGTCGCCGAACTTGAGACGTTCATCGGGCGAACCATCCGTTTCCAGGTCGAGTCCATGTATTCCCAGGAACAATATGATGTGGTGCTGCTCTGACCATCACTGAACCTATCTGCCCCAGGGACGGGCTGGCAAAGCGCTATTCAGCGGCCATAGTTAGTGGACGACTTGGAGGGCCTTGGCCATGGAGCGTCTGACCCGCGTTCTGAGCGCCTTGACCCGCTGGGGGTTGGCAATTTGCGCCCTGCTGGCGGTGCTGGTGGCGCTTTACGTCAGCCTCGGTCGGCAACTGATACCGCTGGTCGCCGAATACCGTGCGGACGCCGAGCTCAAGGCCGAACAGGCCTTGGGCCTGCCTGTGCATGTGGGGGCGCTGGAAGGCCGCTGGAGCGGCCTGGCCCCGGTCCTGCGGGTGCGCGATCTGCAACTGGGCGAAGGCGCCGCCGCGCTGCGCCTGGACGACGTCAAGCTGGTGCCGGACCTGTGGGCCAGCCTCAAGGCGCGTGAAGTGCGCCTGGCGCGCATCCAACTTGGTGGCCTGCAGTTGATCCTGCGTGAAAACCAGCAGGGCGCCTGGGCCCTGGAAGGCTTGCCGCACAAGGATGATGCGCCGCTCGACCCGGCAGATGCCCTCAAGCGCCTGCGCCAGCTGGGCCGGGTCGACCTGTTCGACAGCCAGGTTACCTTGCACCCGTGGCAGCGCGAGCCTCTCACCCTCACCTATGTCAGCCTCGGCCTGCAGGCCGGTGCTTCGCGCCAGAGCCTGGATCTGCGCGCCACCTTGCCCGATGGCCAGCCGCTGGCCGTCAGCCTGCGCAGCCGGGCCACGGCCAAGGCCTGGCGCGATGGCCAGGTGGAAGCCTACCTCAGCCTGCCACAGAGCGACTGGGCGCGCTGGCTGCCGCCGCGCCTGCTGGGCCAGTGGCAAGCCGATACCCTGCGGGCCGGCGGGGAGTTCTGGGTCGACTGGAGCCAAGGCCAGCTGCAAAGCGCCGTGGTGCGCCTGAATGCACCGCAACTCAAGGGCGCCTACAGCGAGCGTAAAGCGGTCGCCCTCGACAACCTGGCGTTGTCGGCCTGGTTCCAGCGCCGCAGCGAAGGTTTCGATGTGGCCGTGGACTCGCTTGCCGCGAGCATCGGCAAGACCCGCTGGGAATCTCACCTGCAACTGGCGCAGCGCACGGGACAGACGCCGGCCGAGGAGTCCTGGCAGGTCCAGGCCGATCGCCTCGAGCTGACGCCCCTGACCCCGTTGATCGACGCCCTGGCGCCGCTGCCGGACAACCTCAAGGCCGTGGTCGACGCCCTCAAGGTCACGGGCGCCTTGCGCAATGTGCGCCTGGACATCCGCCCCAAGGCCGAAGGCGACCAGCGCGTGCAGTTCGCCGCCAACCTGGAGAAGGTTGGCTTCGACGCCTACCACGGAGCGCCTGCGGCCGGTAACGTCAGCGGCGCCATCAGCGGCGACCTGGGTCAGGGCGAGCTGCGCCTGGATACCGAGGCGTTCATGCTGCACTTGTACCCGATCTTCGCCAAACCCTGGCATTACCAGAAAGCCAATGCCCGCCTGACCTGGAAGCTCGACAAGGAAGGCTTCACGCTGATCGCCCCCTACATCAAGGTGCTGGGCGAGGAGGGCAAGATCGCGGCTGACTTCCTGATCCGGCTGCTGTTCGAAGAGGGCCGCGAAGACTACATGGACCTGCGTGTCGGCATGACCGAGGGTGACGGCCGCTACACCGCCAAGTACCTGCCCGAGGTGCTCAGCCCGGCGCTCGACGAATGGCTGCGCAGTGCCATCGTCAAGGGCAACGTCGACGAGGGCTACTTCCAGTACCAGGGTTCGCTCAACCACGGCGCGCCGCCACATGCCCGCGACATCAGCCTGTTCTTCAAAGTGCATGACGCGGCACTGGACTTCCAGCCGGGCTGGCCGCAGGTGCAGCAGGTGGACGGCGATGTATTCATCGAAGACACCGGCGTTCGCGTCAATGCCCGCAGTGGCATGCTGCTCGACACCAAGGTCAGTGATGTCCGCGTCAACATTCCACATGTCGACGCGGGTCAGCACAGCCACCTTTTCCTGGATGGCGATTTCGACGGCAGCCTCGGCGATGGCCTGAAGATTCTCAAGGAAGCCCCCATCGGCACGGGGGCGATCTTCGCCGGCTGGGAAGGCGAGGGGCTGCTCAAGGGCAAGGTCAAGCTGGACATTCCCCTGGAACATGGTCAGCGGCCCAAGGTGCAGGTGGACTTTGCAACCGCGAACGCCACGCTCAAGGTGGCGCCGCCAACCCTGGAACTGAGCCGCCTCAAAGGTGATTTCAGCTTCGATTACGACAAGGGGCTGAGCGGCAAGGACATTGCTCTGCAGGCGTTCGGCAAACCGGTCACGGCGCAGATTGCCGCCGAAGGCAGGGACGGGCAGATCCAGAGCCGCATCACCGCCAATGGCCAGGTGGGCCTCAAGGCGCTGACCGACTGGCTGCAGTTCCAGCAGGCGTTGCCCGCTTCAGGGGACCTGCCCTACCAGTTGCAATTGTTGCTGGGCAGCCACGATAACCGGCTGACGGTCAACTCCTCGCTCAAGGGCCTGGCCATCGACCTGCCGGCACCATTCGGCAAGGCGGCCTCCGATATCCGCGACAGCCGCTTCAGCCTGACGTTGCAGGGCCCGGAGCGGCGTATCGATGCAGGTTATGCAGACCTGGCCCGCTTTGCCTATGCCGCGCCCGCCGACAAACTGGGCCAGGGCCGTGGCGAACTGCTGCTGGGCAGCGGCGAGGCCAACCCGCCCGCCGGCCAGGGCTTGCGGGTCCGTGGACACCTCGAAACGCTGGACCTGGCCCCCTGGCAGGCACAGATGTCGAGCCTGGCCGGCCAGGACCCAGGCGGCAGTGCCCGGCAGAACCTGCAAGGCGTCGACCTGAGCATCGGCCAGCTCAAGGCTTTCGGCATGGACCTCAACCAGGCCGTGGTGCGTCTGGCGCGCAGCGGCCCAGCCTGGGACCTGCGCCTGGACAGCAAGGAAGTCATTGGCAATGCACGTATTCCCGATGCCAAGGGGGTGCCGCTCACCATCCGCTTGCCATCGCTGCGCCTGCCGCCCGCTGATCCAAGTGTGACTGCGCCGGAGAACGCCCCGGACCCGTTGGCCAGCGTCGATCCACGCAACGTGCCACCGCTGGACCTGACCATCGACAAGCTGTATCGGGGCGACGACCTGTTCGGCAGTGCAACCCTGAAACTGCGCCAGGTGCCCCGTGGTATCGCCCTCAGCGACGTCGATCTGGACCTCAAGGGCCTGCATATCGACGGCAGCGGCGGCTGGGAAGGTGAACCGGGCAACACGTCGAGCTGGTACAAGGGGCGCCTGGACGGCAAGAACCTGAGCGACGTGCTCAAAGCCTGGGGCTTTGCACCCACCGTGACCAGCCGTGACTTCCGCATGGACGTGGACGGCCGCTGGCCGGGTTCGCCTGCCTGGGTGAGCCTCAATCGCTATTCGGGCAGCCTCGATGCGGCGCTACGTTCCGGCCAGTTCGTCGAGGTCGAAGGCAGCGCCCAGGCGCTGCGGGTGTTCGGCCTGCTCAACTTCAACTCGATTGGCCGGCGCTTGCGCCTGGACTTCTCCGACCTGTTCAGCAAAGGCCTGGCCTACGACCGGGTGAAGGGCCTGCTGGTGGCGAGCGAGGGGGTGTACGTGACCCGCGAGCCGATCACCGTCACTGGCCCGTCGAGCAACTTCGAGCTCGATGGCACCCTGGATCTGGCACGCGATCGGGTCGACGCCAACCTGATGGTGACGCTGCCGGTAACCAACAACCTGCCGCTCGCCGCGCTGATCATTGGTGCGCCGGCGGTGGGTGGGGCGCTGTTCCTGGTCGACCGCCTGATCGGCGACCGTGTGGCGCGTTTTGCCAGCGTGCATTACCGCGTCGAGGGGCCGGTGAAAGAGCCTAAAATCACCTTTGTGAAACCTTTTGATAAATAAGCCCGGGGTTGCGATGACGTCAGCAGTGATCCAGATGGTCAGCCAGGACGATGTGCTGGCCAACCTGCAACGTGCCACTGCGCTGCTCGAGCAGGCCGCTGCCGGCGGCGCGCGGCTGGCGGTGCTACCGGAGAATTTCGCGGCCATGGGCCGGCGCGACGCTGCCGCCATCGGGCGGGCCGAGGCCCTGGGCGAGGGGCCGATCCTGCCGTGGTTGAAACGCACGGCCCGCGACCTCAAGTTATGGATTGTCGCCGGCACGCTGCCGCTGCCACCGGTCGGCCAGCCTGAGGCAAAGTCCCACGCCTGCTCGCTGCTGATCGATGAGCACGGCGAGATCGCTGCGCGCTACGACAAGCTGCACCTGTTCGACGTGGATGTGGCCGACAACCGTGGCCGCTACCGCGAGTCGGATGACTACGCCCATGGCAGCCAGGTGGTGGTCGCCGATACGCCAGTGGGGCGCCTGGGCTTGTCGGTGTGCTACGACCTGCGCTTCCCCGAGCTCTACAGCGCCCTGCGCGCTGCCGGCGCCGAGCTGATCAGTGCACCGGCGGCGTTCACCGCGGTGACCGGCGCGGCGCACTGGGAGGTGCTGATCCGCGCGCGGGCCATCGAGACCCAGTGCTATGTACTGGCCGCCGCCCAGGGCGGCATGCATCCAGGGCCGCGGGAAACCCACGGCCAGGCGGCGATCGTCGACCCTTGGGGGCGGATCGTCGCGCAACAGGCGCGTGGCGAAGCAGTCTTGCTGGCCACGCGCGACAGCGAAGAACAGGCGTCCATCCGGGCGCGCATGCCGGTGGTTACCCACCGGCGCTTTTTCCCGCAGGACGCATTGCGGCCTGCGCAGACCTCGGAGTGACTATGAGCCAGATGTTATCCACCGTCAGTGAGCAGCTCCTGGCCCCGGGCGGATTGACCCTCGACAGCTTGCAGACGGTGCTCGGCGAGTTGGCGGGCCCCGGTATCGACGCGGCAGACCTGTATTTCCAGGGCCAGATTTCGGAAACCTGGGCGCTGGAAGATGGCATCGTCAAAGAAGGCAGTTTCAACCTCGACCAAGGCGTGGGCGTGCGTGCCCAGTCCGGTGAGAAAACCGGCTTTGCCTACAGCAATGCGATCAACCTGGAAGCCCTGACCTCGGCCGCCCGCGCCGCCCGCTCGATCTCCCGCGCCGGGCAGAACGGCACGGTGCAGGCGTTCCGCAGCCAGGACGTGACCGCGCTGTACGCACCGGACAACCCCCTGGATGTGCTCAGCCGTGCCGAAAAGGTCGAGTTGCTCAAGCGCGTCGACGCCGCCACCCGCGCGCTGGATCCGCGGATCCAGCAGGTCAGCGTGAGCATGGCCGGGGTGTGGGAGCGCATCCTGATTGCCGCCGCCGATGGCAGCCTGGCTGCCGACATTCGGCCGCTGGTGCGTTTCAACGTCAGCGTGATCGTCGAGCAGAACGGCCGTCGCGAGCGCGGCGGGCAGGGCGGTGGCGGGCGTACCGACTACCGCTATTTCACCGAGGAACGGGTGATGGGCTATGCCCGCGAAGCGCTGCGCCAGGCGCTGGTCAACCTCGAAGCGATCCCTGCTCCGGCCGGTACCCTGCCGGTGGTGCTGGGCTCGGGCTGGTCCGGCGTGCTGCTGCATGAGGCGGTCGGCCATGGCCTGGAAGGCGATTTCAACCGCAAGGGCAGCTCGGCGTTCAGTGGGCGCATCGGTGAGCAAGTGGCGTCGAGCCTGTGCACCATCGTCGACGACGGCACCCTGGAAGGGCGCCGCGGTTCGCTGAGCGTCGATGACGAAGGCACCCCGACCGAGTGCACCACGCTGATCGAGAACGGCATCCTCAAGGGCTACATGCAGGACAAGCTCAACGCCCGCCTGATGGGCATGGCGGTGACCGGTAACGGCCGTCGCGAATCCTACGCTCACCTGCCGATGCCGCGCATGACCAACACCTACATGCGTGCTGGCGAGAGCGACCCGCAGGAAATCATCGCCTCGGTGAAGAAGGGCATCTATTGCGCCAACCTCGGCGGTGGCCAGGTGGACATCACCAGCGGCAAGTTCGTGTTTTCCACCAGCGAGGCCTACCTGATCGAGGACGGCAAGATCACCGCGCCGGTCAAGGGGGCGACGCTGATCGGCAATGGCCCGGAGGCGATGAGCCGGGTGTCGATGGTCGGTAATGACCTGGCACTGGACAGCGGTGTGGGGACGTGCGGGAAGGATGGGCAGTCGGTGCCGGTGGGCGTTGGCCAGCCGACCCTGAAGCTGGACGCCATTACCGTGGGCGGTACGGGCGCTTGATGAACGATCGCGGGGGGGGGGGGGGCGCTGGCGGGGTGTTGGGGAGGGTTCTATTGTAGGTTGTAGGCCCTAGGC
>NZ_JBMOWQ010000045.1:0-2148 GCF_049310485.1 Pseudomonas sp. GZD-209 | reverse complement strand
TTTTTTTGTTGTAGTGGTCCGTTCTACGCCTCTTCTCTCTCTTCCTTCCTCCCCCCCCCCCCCCCCCCCGATGGGCTCAACGCAGGCCGCGCTGGGACTCGTCGAGCTCGCGGATGTACTTGAACACTTTACGCATGGCAGCAGGCGGCTTGTTCCGCGCCTTCTCGTGCTGGGCATGACGGATCAGCGAACGCAGGTGCTGGCGGTCGGTGTCGGGGAACTCGTTGACGAAGCGCTCGAGGTCCTCGTCGTTGCCGTCGATCAGGCGGTCGCGCCAGCGCTCCAGGTTGTGGAAGCGCTCGTTGTACTGACGGGTCGAGCTGTCGATCTGGTCGAGCACGGCATGGATGGCGTCCAGGTCCTGGTCGCGCATCAGTTTGCCGACAAACGACATGTGGCGTTTACGGGCGCCATGGGCAACGTGCTTGCAGGCCTCGGCCAGCGCCTTGCGCAGCTCGTCGGTCAGCGGCAGGCGCGCCAGGGTGTCGGCCTTGAGTGTGGTGAGGC
The DNA here is from genome assembly GCF_049310485.1 of Pseudomonas sp. GZD-209. NCBI lineage: Bacteria > Pseudomonadati > Pseudomonadota > Gammaproteobacteria > Pseudomonadales > Pseudomonadaceae > Pseudomonas > Pseudomonas sp. GZD-209. The sequence continues at coordinate 1,641 of NZ_JBMOWQ010000045.1, read as the reverse complement.
GCTCACCGAGTTCGACCAGCGCATGCAGCTCGCGCTTGATCTGGGTTTTGCTTTTTTCGCCATCGAAGGCGTCGTCGTAAGAATCAACCATGGGGGCCGTCCGCAAGAAATCGCCGCCATGATAACCAGTCGGGGGCCGCTTGTCCGGCCCGGTCGTAGAATGACCCAAGCCGTACGCAGAATTTTCAGTGGAGAGAACCATGAGTGCAGTCCAGAGCGTAGGCCCCAAGGACCTGCCGGCGTTGCAGGAACAGGTCGAAGCGATCGTCGCCGAAGCGCGCCGCCAGGGTGCCAGCGCCTGCGAAGTGGCGGTATCGCTGGAGCAGGGCCTGTCCACCAGCGTGCGCCAGCGCGAAGTCGAGACCGTCGAGTTCAACCGCGACCAGGGCTTCGGCATCACCCTCTACGTTGGCCAGCGCAAGGGCTCGGCCAGCACCTCGGCCAGCGGCCCTGAGGCGATCCGTGAGACCGTCGCGGCGGCACTGGCCATCGCCAAGCATACTTCCGAAGACGAATGCTCGGGCCTGGCCGATGCGGCGCTGATGGCCCGGGAGCTGCCCGACCTCGATCTGTACCACGATTGGGACATCGAGCCGGAAAAGGCCATCGAGATGGCGTTGGCCTGCGAGGCTGCCGCCTTCGATGCCGACAAGCGCATCCTCAATGCCGATGGCACCACGCTCAATACCCACCAAGGTGTGCGGGTGTACGGCAACAGCCATGGCTTTATCGGCGGCTATGCCTCCACCCGCCACAGCCTGAGCTGCGTGATGATCGCCGAGGGTGACGGGCAGATGCAGCGTGACTACTGGTACGACGTCAATCGCCAGGGCCATTTGCTGGCCGACCCGCGCAGCATTGGCGTGCGGGCCGCCCAGCGCGCCGCCAGCCGCCTGGGGGCCCGACCGGTGCCGACCTGCGAAGTGCCGGTGCTGTTCAGCGCCGAGCTGGCGGGCGGGCTGTTCGGCAGCTTCCTGTCGGCGATCTCCGGCGGCAACCTGTACCGCAAGTCGTCGTTCCTCGAAGGCACCCTTGGCCAGCGCCTGTTCCCCACCTGGCTGACCCTGGACGAGCGTCCGCACATTCCGCGAGCGCTGGGCAGTGCCTCGTTCGACGGTGATGGTCTGGCTACCTACGCCAAGCCGTTCGTCGACAAGGGTGAGCTGGTCTCCTACATCCTCGGCACTTATTCCGGGCGCAAGCTGGGGCTGCCGAGCACCGCCAACTCCGGCGGTGTGCACAACCTGTTCGTCACCCATGGGGTCGAGGACCAGGCGGCGTTGATCCGTCGCATGGGGCGCGGTCTGCTGGTGACCGAGCTGATGGGGCATGGCCTGAACATGGTCACCGGCGACTATTCCCGAGGTGCGGCGGGCTTCTGGGTGGAGAACGGCGAGATCCAGCACGCGGTGCAGGAAGTGACCATCGCCGGCAATATGAAAGACATGTTCCAGCAAATTGTGGCGATTGGCAGCGATATCGAAACCCGTAGCAATATCCACAGTGGCTCGGTATTGATCGAGCGGATGACGGTGGCGGGTAGCTGACTCAAAAGCCTGCGCGGCACCTTTGTGGGAGCGAGCTTGCCCCGCGAGCGGTGTTTTAGGTGTTATGGGGAGGGGGAGAGTACCCACTGGGGGC
>NZ_JBMOWQ010000044.1:0-26881 GCF_049310485.1 Pseudomonas sp. GZD-209 | reverse complement strand
GTTTGTTCGGGGTCGTTGGGGTGTCTTTTCCCCCCTCTTCCTTCCCCCCCCCCCCCCCCCCCCCCCAAGCCCGCTCCCACGCTGTCAGCATCCTCTGTACCCCGACCCGGCCATCGCGCCGGGTTTTTATTTGCCTTTTGGTTAGCTTGAATTGATTCTATTTATCAATTAATAATGAATATCATTACCCAGTAACCCGGCGATGATCTTCATGAAAACCGTCCTCCACGAACTGCCCTACCTGGAAAACTGGCGCTGGCTCAGCCGGCGTATTCGTTGCGCCCTGGCGCCTGACGAGCCACGCCTGATCGAGCACTACCTGGCCGAAGGCCGTTACCTGGTGTGCTGCACCGAGACCTCGCCCTGGACGGTGGCAATGACCTCTTTCCGCCTGCTGCTGGATACCGCCTGCGACCGCATGCTGCCCTGGCACTGGCGCTGCCTGTGCCTCGACCAGGCATGGCGCCCGTTGCTCGACCTGCGCAACCTCGATCGCCAGGCGCATAACGAACGCTGGCAACCCTTTGCGATGCAACTGGCCACCTGTGTGCTGTTGCCGTCGATTTCTCCCGAAGAACTGATGCAAGGACTTGAAGATGAGTGATACCCGTATCGAGCGTGACAGCATGGGTGAACTGCAGGTGCCGGCCCAGGCACTGTACGGCGCCCAGACCCAGCGCGCGGTCGACAACTTCCCGGTCAGCGGCAAGCCGATGCCGGCCCAGTTCATCCGCGCCCTGCTGCTGGCCAAGGCGGCCGCGGCCAAGGCCAACGTCGAACTGCAGCAACTGAGCCCGGAGCAGGGCGGGGCAATCGTCAAGGCCGTGGAGCAACTGCTGGCCGAGGATTTCATCCAGCACTTCCCGGTCGATGTGTTCCAGACCGGCTCCGGCACCAGTTCGAACATGAACGCCAACGAGGTGATCGCCACCCTGGCCAGCCGCGTGCTTGGCGAGCAGGTCAATGCCAACGACCACGTCAATTGCGGCCAGAGCAGCAACGACATCATCCCTACCACCATCCACGTCAGCGCCGCCCTGGCCCTGCATGAGCAGTTGCTGCCGGCCTTGCGTCACCTGACGCAGGTGATCGAGAGCAAAGCCGTCGAAGTGCACAAGTACGTCAAGACCGGCCGCACCCACCTGATGGATGCCATGCCGGTGCGCATGAGCCAGGTGCTCGATGGCTGGGCGGCGCAGATCAAAGGCGCCCAGGCCCATGTCGAGGCGACGCTGCCAAGCGTGCAGGCGCTGGCCCAGGGTGGCACCGCGGTCGGCACCGGGATCAATGCCCATCCGCAGTTCGCGGCTGGCTTCGCTCGCCAGCTCAGCGGCCTGACCAAGGTCGAGTTCACCCCAGGCCAGAACCTGTTCGCCCTGATCGGCTCCCAGGACACTGCTGTGGCGTTGTCCGGCCAGCTCAAGACCACCGCGGTGGCGCTGATGAAGATCGCCAACGACCTGCGCTGGATGAACTCCGGCCCGCTGGCCGGCCTCGGTGAAATCGAACTGCAGGGCCTGCAGCCGGGCTCGTCGATCATGCCGGGCAAGGTCAACCCGGTGATCCCGGAGGCTACCGCGATGGTTGCAGCCCAGGTGATCGGCAACGACGCCACCATCGCCGTGGCGGGGCAGTCGGGCAACTTCGAGCTCAACGTGATGCTGCCGGTGATCGCCCGCAACCTGCTGGAAAGCATCGAGCTGATGGCCAACGTCAGCCGCCTGTTGGCCGACAAGGCTATCGCGACCTTCAAGGTCAACGAAGGCAAGCTCAAGGAAGCGTTGTCGCGCAACCCGATCCTGGTCACCGCGTTGAATCCGATCATCGGTTACCTCAAGGCTGCCGAAATCGCCAAGACCGCCTACAAGCAGGGGCGCCCGGTCATCGACGTGGCGCTGGAGCACACCGACCTGTCCCGCGACCAGCTCGAAGCGCTGCTGGACCCGGAAAAACTCACCGCCGGCGGCATCTGAGCCAAGGCTGCCCAGGAGGCACGTCATGCAGCACTGGAGACGCACCACGCAAAACGCCAATCGCCTGTTCGACCAGGGCGAGCTGGTCGATGCCCGGGAACACTACCTGCAAGCGCTGGCCTTGGCCCAGGTGCTGTTCGAGCGCTGGCATGACGTCGATGAGGCGGTGGCCGCGCTGGTCATCGCCCATCACAACCTGGCCGACCTGCACCTGCGGCTGAACCAGCCGCACGAAAGCGCCGACTACCTGTGCGCTGCGCACCAGGCATTGCTCCAGGCCAGCCAGGAGCAACGTCTGCCCCAGGCGTTGCGCGATGCCGCGCTGCGCCACAGCGCACGCACCTACACCGAGTTGCTGAGTTTCATCGCCGAATATGGCCAGTACCCGCGCACCGAACGCCTGCTCAATCGCCAGGCGCCGGCTACCAGTGAACTGGTCGCACAAACGGACCTCACGCTTCGTACACCTGCTCATGGAATCCACTGACATGCCCCATACCTTGCCTGCACTGCCTTATGCCTACGATGCGCTGGAGCCGCACATCGATACCCAGACCATGGAGATCCACCACAGCAAGCACCACCAGACCTACATCAACAACCTCAATGCCGCCATCGAGGGCACCGAGTGGGCCGAATGGCCGGTGGAGCGGTTGGTTGGCGCGGTCAAGCAGTTGCCCGAGAAGCTGCAAGGGGCAGTGATCAACCAAGGCGGCGGCCATGCCAACCACACCCTGTTCTGGACGGTCATGTCGCCCAAGGGCGGAGGCGAACCACAGGGTGAGGTGGCCAAGGCCATCGATGCCCAGCTGGGTGGTTTCGAGGCGTTCAAGGACGCGTTCACCAAGGCCGCGCTGAGCCGCTTCGGCAGTGGCTGGGCCTGGCTCAGCGTGACGCCGGCGAAAACACTGGTGGTGGAAAGCAGTGGCAACCAGGACAGCCCGCTGATGCACGGCAACACGCCGATCCTGGGGCTCGACGTGTGGGAGCATGCCTACTACCTGAAGTACCAGAACCGTCGCCCGGAATACATTGGTGCTTTCTACAACGTGGTCGACTGGGCCGAAGTGGAACGCCGCTACCTTGAAACCCTGAAGTGAGTCGAACCGGTATGCGCTCCGAGGTGATGTCTGTCAGCAGTGTGCGCCTGTTCCGCCTGGCGCTTGGGACCTTGCTGTTGCTGGTTGGCACCGCGCTGCTGGTGGCGCGCGGCATCGCCTGGCTGGACCTGGAGCCGCGCATGTTGCGTGCCCTGGAGGGCGGTGCACTGTGCGCACTGGGCACGGCATTGGGCGCGGTACCGGTGCTGGTGATTCGCAACATGCCTGTGGCGCTGGCCGACACCTTGCTTGGCTTTGGCGCCGGGGTGATGTTGGCCGCCACCGCGTTCTCGTTGATCATCCCGGGACTGGAGGCGGCCCAGGCCATCGGTTACAGCCCTTGGGGCGCCGGTGGCTTGATCAGCAGCGGCCTACTGTTCGGGGCGTTGTGCCTGTTCCTGGTCGATCTCAGGGTGTCTGGGGCGTCCCCCGAAGCGCTGGTCGGTACCGGGCAGCAGCCGGTGATCGCTGCGCGGATCTGGCTGTTCGTCATTGCCATCATCGCCCACAACATTCCCGAAGGCATGGCCATTGGTGTGTCTGCCGGGGGCGGCATGGCCGATGCCGACAGCCTGGCCATGGGCATTGCCCTGCAGGATGTGCCGGAGGGGCTGGTGATTGCCCTGGTGTTGGCGGGGGCCGGGATGCCGCGCTTCAAGGCGTTCCTGATTGGTGCTGCGTCCGGGTTGGTCGAGCCGCTGGCGGCGGTCATTTGCGCCTGGTTGGTGAACATTGCCGAACTGCTGTTGCCGCTGGGCCTGGCCTGCGCGGCGGGGGCGATGCTGCTGGTGGTGACCCAGGAGATCATCCCTGAGTCACGCAGCAACGGGCATCACCGCCTGGCGAGCCTGGGGTTGTGCGTGGGCTTCTGCCTGATGATGGTGATGGATACGGCGATGTCCTGAGTGTCAGGCGAAAATCACTTCCACCCGGCCTTCGCGCCGGGTCTGGGGGGCTTCCTTGACCACGATCTGTATGTCCCGGCCCAGGCGGGCGAGGCAATCGATCATCTTGCTTTCGCTGATGCCACGGAATTTGCCGCGGGTCAGGGCAGAGACCTTGGGTTGGCTCAGGCCGAGCAGCTCAGCGGCCTGTAGTTGAGTGAGCTGGCGTGCCTTGATGATGCTGCAGATCTTGCTGGCCAGGCGGGCCTTGACCAGCATCTCGCTGGCGTCGGCAAGGTGCAGGTCGGCATAGACGTTGTCGGTGCCTTGTTCGATTTCAATCATGTGTTTTCCCCTTCGAGTGAGCCTGTGCCAGCTTCAGGCGGGCATGAATCAAATCCACGTCATGCCTTGAGGTTTTGATGCCGCTGCGGGATTTCTTCTGGAAACAGTGCAGCACGTAAACCGCGTCGACCAGGCTGATGGTGTAGACCGCACGATAGGTGTCGCCGTGATGGTCTTCGACCACCTCGAGCACGCCGCCGCCTGAAAACCCTTTAAGCACCTTTGCCTGCTAGTGCTTGCAGCCTTCCTGAGCCTGATACAGAGCAAAACCGAACACATCCTGGCCGGGAGTGCCTGGATATCCTTTCGGGAGCTACCAACCCAGAACAGGCGTTTGACATTCTTGATCGCTTCCATGAGATCGCCTCGAATCTATACCCATATTGGTATAGTGGCAATCAGACTATCATTCACACCGACAATTGGTAGCGGATGTTACGCGGGGAGGGTTACTCGCCTTCGTCGAAGAAGTTGTTGATCAGCGCCACCAGCGCTTCAAGGGCGTCGTTGTCCTGCTCGCCTTCGGTGAGCAGATGCACCTGGGTGCCCTTGCCGGCGGCGAGCATCATCACCGCCATGATGCTCTTGCCGTCCACCAGTTTGTCCGGTGCGCGGCCGACCCGCACCTGGCAGGGGAAGCGCCCGGCCACGCCGACGAACTTGGCTGCCGCGCGGGCATGCAGGCCCAGCTTGTTGATGATGGTTATTTCGCGGGCGGGCATCGTGTGGCGGATCCTGTGGGCTAGAGGTCGCGGTGGCGGACCTGGACATTTTTCAGGGATTGCTGGAGCAACTGGCCGAGCCGTTCGGTGATGTACACCGAGCGGTGATGGCCGCCGGTGCAGCCGATGGCGATGGTGACATAGGCGCGGTTGCTGGCGGCGAAGCGGGGCAGCCATTTGAGCAGGTAGCTGGAGATGTCCTGGAACATCTCGTCGACGTCCGGCTGGGCGGCCAGGTAGTCGATCACCGGCTGTTCGAGCCCGGAGTGGTCACGAAGTTCCGCTTTCCAGTAGGGGTTGGGCAGGCAGCGCACGTCGAATACCACGTCGGCATCCACTGGCATGCCTCGCTTGAAACCGAAGGATTCGACCAGGAAGGCGGTGCCGGGCTCCGGCTGGTTGAGCAGCCGCAGCTTGATCGAGTCGCGCAGCTGGTACAGGTTCAGCCGGGTGGTGTCGATCTTCAGGTCGGCCAGGTCAGCGATGGGCCCCAGCAGCTCGCTTTCTACCCGGATGGCCTCGGCCAGCGAACGGTTGGCGTTGGTCAGCGGGTGGCGGCGGCGGGTTTCGGAAAAGCGCTTGAGCAGGGTTTCTTCGTCAGCGTCCAGATACAGCACATCGCACTGGATATGCCGGGAGCGCGCCTCCTCCAGCAGTTCGGGGAAGCGCGTCAGGTGGCTGGGCAGGTTGCGCGCATCGATGGACACAGCCACTTTGGGCTGTTGCAACTCGGTGTTGATCAGCGCGTTTTCCGCCAGCTGCGGCAACAACCCGGCAGGCAGGTTGTCTATGCAGTAGTAGCCGTTGTCTTCCAGCACGTCGAGGGCGGTGCTTTTACCCGAGCCGGAGCGGCCGCTGACGATGATCAGGCGCATGTTCAGGCCTCGTTCTGGACGTCCAGGACCACCTGGTAGAGCGCTTCGTTGCTGTTGGCAGCACGCAGGCGCTTACGCACATCCTCGCGATCGAGCATGCTGGCGATCTGGCGCAGCAATTCAAGGTGCGCATCGGTTGCGGCTTCAGGGACCAGCAGGACGAACAGCAGGTCCACGGGCGCGCCATCGATGGCGTCGTAATCGATGGGAGCTTCCAGGTGCAGCAGGGCACTGACGGGCGCTGAGCAACCCTCGAGCCTGCAGTGGGGAATGGCGATGCCATTGCCAAAACCGGTGGAGCCGAGTTTCTCGCGGGCAATCAGCTTCTCGAAGACGTCTTGCATCTCGAGCTCTGGGATTTGCTCGGCAATTACAGTGGCGACCTTTTCGAGGGCGCGCTTCTTACTGCCGCCCGGCACGTTCACGAGGGAACGGCCGGGGGTCAGGATGGTTTCAAGTCGGATCATGGATGAGGGGGATCAGCGGGCGGCTGCGCCTTGCAGCAGGCTTTGCTGTTTTTCCTTGTGTTTTTTCAGTTGGCGGTCGAGCTTGTCGGCAAGCGCGTCGATCGCGGCATACATGTCTTGGTGTTCGGCATTGGCAACGACTTCGCCACCGGGTATCTGGAGCGTGGCTTCAACCTTTTGCTGCAGCTTCTCGACTTTCATGATCACCGTCACATTGGTGATCTTGTCGAAATGACCCTCCAGTCGGGCGAGCTTCTCGAGCACGTAATCGCGCAGTGGTTGGGTGACTTCTACATGCTGTCCACTGATGTTGACTTGCATACAGCTTCTCCTTTGTTGCCCGTGCATAAAGAGGCAGGTATTGCACCTGCCACTGAAACGCTATGGCTTGCCCAGGGGCTACATCAGTCGCTTGCGCTCACTCGAAGGGGCGATGCCCAACGATTCGCGGTACTTGGCGACGGTGCGACGGGCTACCTGGATGCCTTGTGCCTCCAGTAAACCAGCGATCTTGCTGTCACTCAATGGCTTTTTCTGATTTTCCGCGGCGACCAGTTTCTTGATGATCGCGCGAATCGCCGTGGACGAGCATTCGCCACCTTCGGCGGTGCTCACGTGGCTCGAGAAAAAGTACTTGAGCTCGTAGATGCCGCGTGGCGTGTGCATGTATTTCTGCGTGGTGACCCGGGAAATGGTCGACTCATGCATACCCACCGCCTCGGCGATGTCGTGCAGCACCAGCGGCTTCATGGCCTCGTCGCCGTGGTCAAGGAAACCGCGCTGGTGTTCGACGATCTGGGTCGCCACTTTCATCAGGGTTTCGTTGCGGCTTTGCAGGCTCTTGATGAACCAGCGCGCTTCCTGCAGCTGGTTGCGCATGAAGGTGTTGTCGGCGCTGGTGTCGGCGCGGCGCACGAAGCCTGCGTACTGCGGATTGACCCGCAGGCGCGGCACGGCTTCCTGGTTGAGCTCGACCAGCCAGCGTTCGCTGTCCTTGCGCACGATGACGTCCGGCACCACGTATTCGGGCTCGCTCGACTCGATCTGCGAGCCAGGGCGCGGATTGAGCGTCTGCACCAGCTCGATGACCTGGCGCAGTTCGTCTTCCTTGAGCTTCATGCGGCGCATCAGCTGGCTGTAGTCGCGGCTGCCGAGCAGGTCGATATAGTCGCTGACCAGGCGCTGAGCTTCGCTCATCCACGGCGTCGAGGCCGGCAGCTGGCGCAGTTGCAACAGCAGGCACTCACCCAGGGAGCGGGCGCCGATGCCGGCGGGCTCGAACTGCTGGATGCGGTGCAGCACCGCCTCAACTTCGTCCAGCTCGATGTCGAGCTCGGGGTCGAAGCCGGCGCAGATTTCTTCGAGGGTATCTTCCAGGTAGCCCTGGCCGTTGATGCTGTCGATCAGGGTGACGGCAATCAGCCTGTCGGTGTCGGACATCGGCGCGAGGTTGAGTTGCCAGAGCAGGTGACTTTGCAGGCTCTCGCCCACGGACGTGCGGGTGGTGAAGTCCCACTCGTCATCATCGTTGCTGGGCAGGCTGCTGGCGCTGGTCTGGTAGATGTCTTCCCAGGCGGTGTCGACAGGCAGCTCGTTGGGGATGCGCTCGGCCCACTCGCCTTCTTCCAGGGTTTCGGTGTTGCCGGTGGTTTCCTGGAAGCTGGTGTCCTGGGCTTCGGCGACCGGTTTGCTTTCGGCGTTGTCCGCCATCGGGTCGCTGTTGTCGAAGTCGTCGCCGTCTTCCTGGCGTTCGAGCATCGGATTGGATTCCAGCGCCTCCTGGATTTCCTGCTGTAGGTCCAGGGTGGAAAGCTGAAGCAGACGAATGGCCTGTTGCAACTGCGGGGTCATCGTCAGTTGCTGGCCCATTTTTAGGACGAGCGATGGTTTCATGGCAGGGGCTTAATACCTTGTTAGCCGGCGCACATGCGCCATCTACTACCTGTAGGGCGCTGGGCGCCGATTTTAAGCAAGTTCTTATGCAACTCGTATGCCTGAAATTCTAGCGCTTGCCTAGAGCACAGTAACACTTAAGCCCTGAACGGGCGTGTGCGCCAGTGCTCCAGGCGGGCCCGGATCAGAGGCGGAACTCGTGACCCAGGTAAACCTCCTTGACCAACTGGTTGGCCAGGATGGTCTCGGCATCGCCCTCGGCGATCAGTTGACCATCGTTGACGATGTAGGCCGTCTCACAGATATCGAGCGTCTCGCGAACGTTGTGGTCGGTGATCAGCACGCCGATCCCCTTGTTCTTGAGGTGATGGATGATCTGCTTGATGTCGCCCACCGAGATCGGGTCGACGCCGGCGAACGGTTCATCCAGCAGGATGAACTTGGGCGCGGTGGCCAGGGCGCGGGCGATTTCGACACGGCGGCGTTCACCACCGGAAAGGCTCATGCCGAGGTTGTCGCGGATGTGGCTGATGTGGAATTCCTGCAGCAGGCTTTCCAGCTCCTTGCGCCGGCCGTCGCGGTCGAGGTCCTTGCGGGTCTCGAGGATGGCCATGATGTTGTCGGCCACCGACAGCTTGCGGAAGATCGAGGCTTCCTGCGGCAGGTAGCCGATGCCGGACTGGGCGCGGCCGTGCATGGGCTGGTGGCTGACGTCGAGGCTGTCGATCAGTACCCGGCCCTGATCGGCCTGGACCAGGCCGACGATCATGTAGAAGCAAGTGGTCTTGCCGGCGCCGTTAGGGCCGAGCAAACCGACGATCTGGCCGCTGTCGATGGACAGGCTGACGTCGCGAACGACTTGCCGGCCTTTGTAGCTCTTGGCCAGGTGCTGGGCTTTGAGGGTTGCCATTTACTCGGCCTTTTTCTTCGGTTGAATGACCATGTCGATGCGCTGACGTGGTGCAGTCACGTTGCCGCCGCGGCCGGCGGTCGCCACCTGGGTTTTGGTGTTGTAGACGATTTTCTCGCCTTCGGTGGTGTTGCCTTCGTTCTCGACCTTGGCGCGGTCGGTCAGGATGACCATTTCTTTTTGCGCCTGGTACTGGATGGTCACGGCCCAGCCTTTCATCTTGTCCGGCTTGGCTGCGCTCTGCTGCTGCTCGAAGTAGGCCAGGTTGCCCACCGAGGTGACCACGTCGATGTCGCCGTTGGCGGCGCGGGTCATGGTCACGGTGTTGCCTTTGATCACCATCGAACCTTGGGTGATGATCACGTCGCCGGTGTAGGTGGCCACACCCTGCTTGTCGTCCAGGTGCGCGTTGTCGGCCTGGATGCGAATTGGCTGGTCACGGTCGTTCGGCAGGGCGAAGGCGCTCGCGCTTCCCAGTGCTACGCCCAGGCTGAGCAGAAGGGGGATGGTTTTAACGAGCCTCATACTGTCCTCTTACGTTAGAGAGCAGGTCCATCCTGCCTTCTTTCAAATACGCTTTCATTCCTTTGCCCGTAGTCGTGCCACCGGCGCCGTCGATTCTAACGGCTTGCTCGGTCTGCGCATATTGCTTCTGCGGGAACACGGTCATGCGTGTGCTGGTAATAATGGTTTGACGTTGCTTTTCGTCGGTACGGGCAACCCGCACATTGTCGATCAACTCGACTTCGGTGCCGTCCGGGTTGACCTCGGCGCGCGTGCTCTGCACATGCCAGGGGTACTCGGTGCCACGGTACATGTGCAGGTCGGGCGTGGTCACCAGGGTGACTTCGCTGGTCTTGAGGTGCTCGACCTTGTCGGCGGTCATTTCGTATTGCAGCTTGCCGTCAGGCAGGAACTGCACGCTGTGAGCGTTGATCGCGTAGTAGTCGATGGCGCTCTCGTCGGTCTGCGCGACCGGCTTGTCGAGGAAGCTCTCGGGGCTGATGTTCCAGTACCCGACGGCCACCAGCACAGCGGCTATCACGCCAAGCAGCGCGAAATTTCTGATCTTCTTGCTGAACATGGGGTGCCTTAGAGGTAGTGGGCGTTGGCAGCGTCCAGGGTACCCTGGGCCTGCATGATCAGTTCGCAGAACTCGCGGGCGGCGCCTTCGCCGCCGCGTGCCTGGGTGACGCCGTGGGCATGCTGGCGAACGAACGGCGCGGCATTGCTTACCGCCATGCCCAGGCCCACCCGGCGAATCACCGGCAGGTCTGGCAGGTCATCACCCAGGTAAGCGACCTGTTCGTAGCTTAGATTGAGTTCGGCAAGCAGGCCGTCCAGCACCACCAGCTTGTCCTCGCGCCCCTGGAACAGGTGCGGGATGCCGAGGTTCTTCGCCCGGCGCTCGACCACCGGCGTCTTGCGCCCGCTGATGATCGCCGTGGTGACGCCTGCGGCCATGAGCATCTTGATGCCGTGGCCGTCGAGGGTGTTGAAGGTCTTGAATTCGCTGCCGTCTTCAAGGAAGTACAGGCGGCCATCGGTGAGCACGCCGTCAACGTCGAACACCGCCAGCTTGATGGCCTTGGCGCGTTGCATGAGGTCCTGGTTCATTTACATCACTCCGGCGCGCAGCAGGTCGTGCATGTTCAGGGCGCCGGTCGGCCGGTCGCTCTGATCGACAACGACAAGTGCGCTGATCTTGTGGTCTTCCATGATTTTGAGCGCCTCGGCGGCGAGCATCTCGGCGCGGGCGGTCTTGCCGTGCACGGTCATGACTTCGTCGATGAGGGTCTTGTGCACGTCGATATTGCGATCGAGGCTGCGGCGCAGGTCGCCGTCGGTGAAGATCCCGGCCAGCGTGCCGTCGTGCTCCAGCACCACGGTCATGCCCAGGCCCTTGCGCGACATTTCGATCAGCGCGTCCTTGAGCAGGGTGCCGCGCTGCACCTGGGGCAGTTCGTCGCCGGCATGCATCACGTTCTCGACCTTCAGCAGCAAGCGGCGGCCCAGTGCCCCACCGGGGTGGGAGAAGGCGAAGTCTTCGGCGGTGAACCCGCGCGCTTCCAGCAGGGCGATGGCCAGTGCGTCGCCCAGGGCCAGCGAGGCGGTGGTGGAGGAGGTCGGTGCCAGGTTGAGCGGGCAGGCTTCCTGGGCGACGCTGGCGTCGAGATTGACTTCGGCGGCCTGCGCCAGCGGCGAGTCCGGGTTGCCGGTCAGGCTGACCAACTGGATCCCCAGGCGCTTGATCAGCGGCAGCAGGGTGACGATCTCGGCGGTGCTGCCCGAGTTGGACAGGGCGAGGATGACATCGTCACGGGTGATCATGCCCATGTCGCCATGGCTGGCTTCGGCCGGATGCACAAAAAAAGCCGGCGTGCCGGTGCTGGCGAGGGTGGCGGCGATCTTGTTGCCGATATGCCCGGATTTGCCCATGCCGACCACGACCACCCGGCCCTTGCTCGCCAGGATCAGCTCGCAGGCCTTGACGAAATCACCGTCGATGCGGGCCAGCAGTGCCTGCACAGCCTCGAGTTCCAGGCGCAGGGTGCGCTGGGCGGATTGGATCAGCTCGCTGGATTGGCTCATGTCGAAAACGCAATGCCTGATGAAAAGGCGGCGATTATAGCCGCAATGTGTGAAAGGCTCATCCATTCGATTGTCGTAAGAAACCACTACAAGGCTGTCGCCTGCCTGAACAGCCGGATTTGCGGCCTTGGGGGCGTGCCATCTGCGGTGCTATAGTTCGCCGCTGTTCGGCCCGCCAGGGACCAGTGTGCCTTCAAGATGAGGGCAGGCGTCCATGAAGACGAGGCTGCATTGCAAGGAGTCTAGATGAGTGTGGATAGCGCCTGCGCGGTCGAGCTGAAGGGAGTCACCTTCAAGCGTGGTTCGCGCAGCATTTTCAGCAACGTGGACATTCGCATTCCCCGTGGCAAGGTCACCGGTATCATGGGGCCCTCGGGGTGCGGCAAGACGACATTGCTGCGTCTGATGGGCGCACAGTTGCGGCCGTCCAGCGGTGAAGTCTGGGTCAATGGCCAGAACCTGCCCGCGTTGTCGCGGGGCGATCTGTTCGATGCACGCAAGCAGATGGGCGTGCTGTTCCAGAGCGGCGCCCTGTTCACCGACCTCGATGTCTTCGAGAACGTCGCCTTCCCGCTGCGCGTACACACCGAGCTGCCGGACGATCTGATTCGCGACATCGTCCTGATGAAGTTGCAGGCCGTGGGCCTGCGCGGTGCCATCGACCTGATGCCCGACGAGCTCTCCGGCGGCATGAAGCGCCGCGTGGCGCTAGCCCGGGCGATTGCCCTCGACCCGCAAATCCTCATGTACGACGAGCCGTTCGTCGGCCAGGACCCGATCGCCATGGGCGTGCTGGTCCGTCTGATCCGTCTGCTCAACGACGCCCTGGGTATCACCAGCATCGTGGTTTCCCACGACCTGGCGGAAACCGCCAGCATCGCCGACTACATCTATGTGGTGGGTGATGGCCAGGTGCTGGGGCAGGGCACGCCCGCCGAACTGATGGGCTCGGACAACCCGCGTATCCGCCAGTTCATGAAGGGCGACCCGGACGGTCCGGTACCCTTCCACTTCCCTGCGCCAGACTACCGCGCCGATTTGCTGGGGACGCGTTGATGCGCAGAAAATCCTTACTCGAACGTATCCGTCTGTTTGGCCGCTCGGCCATCGACGTGCTGGCGGTGCTGGGCCGCTCCTGCCTGTTCCTCGGTCACGCGCTGAGCGGTCGAGGCGGTGTCGGCGGCCGCTTCCAGTTGCTGGTCAAGCAGCTCTATTCGGTTGGCGTGCTGTCGCTGGCGATCATCGTCGTGTCCGGGGTGTTCATCGGCATGGTGTTGGCGCTGCAGGGCTACAGCATCCTCGCCCGCTATGGTTCGGAGCAGGCTGTGGGGCAGATGGTTGCCCTGACCTTGCTGCGTGAGCTCGGGCCGGTGGTGACCGGCCTGCTGTTCGCCGGCCGCGCGGGTTCCGCGCTGACGGCCGAAATCGGCAACATGAAATCCACCGAGCAGCTGTCGAGCCTGGAAATGATCGGTGTCGACCCGCTCAAGTACATCGTCGCCCCACGCCTGTGGGCCGGCTTCATCTCGTTGCCGCTGCTGGCGCTGATCTTCAGCGTGGTGGGCATCTGGGGTGGCTCGTGGGTCGCGGTCGACTGGCTGGGCGTCTACGAAGGCTCGTTCTGGGCCAACATGCAGAACAGCGTTTCTTTCACCGACGACGTGATCAACGGGCTGATCAAGAGCCTGGTGTTTGCCTTCGTCGTCACCTGGATCGCCGTATTCCAGGGGTATGACTGCGAGCCCACCTCAGAAGGGATCAGCCGTGCCACCACCAAGACCGTGGTCTATGCCTCGTTGGCAGTCCTGGGTCTGGACTTTATTCTGACCGCCTTGATGTTTGGAGATTTCTGATGCAAAACCGCACCCTGGAAATCGGTGTCGGCCTGTTCCTCCTGGCCGGGATCCTGGCGCTGCTGCTGCTGGCCCTGCGTGTCAGCGGGCTGTCGGCCAGCCCGAGCAGCGACACGTACAAAGTTTATGCCTACTTCGACAATATCGCCGGTTTGACGGTCAGAGCTAAAGTGACCATGGCCGGTGTGACCATCGGCAAGGTCACGGCCATCGATCTGGACCGCGATTCGTACACCGGTCGGGTCACGTTGCAGCTGGACAAGAACGTCGACAACCTGCCGACCGACTCCACTGCCTCGATCCTGACCGCCGGCCTGCTGGGCGAGAAGTACATCGGCATCAGCGTGGGCGGCGAAGAAGCGGTTCTCAAAGACGGCAGCACCATCCACGACACCCAGTCGGCGCTGGTGCTGGAAGACCTGATCGGCAAATTCCTGCTCAATACAGTGGGCAAGGAACCCAAAGAAGCGCAACCGGCTAATTAAGGAGTTTCCATGATTTCGATCCTGCGACGTGGCCTGCTGGTTCTGCTGGCGGCCTTCCCCCTGCTGGCCATGGCGGCGCCGGGGCAGTCCGCCCGTGATGTCATCCAGGGCACCACGACCCAGTTGCTCAACGACCTCAAGGCCAACAAGGCGCAGTACAAGGCCAACCCCGAGGCGTTCTATACCGCGCTCAACAGCAACCTTGGCCCGGTGGTCGATGCTGACGGCATCTCCAAGAGCATCATGACCGTCAAGTATTCGCGCAAGGCCACTCCGGAGCAGATGCAGCGCTTCCAGGAGAACTTCAAGCGCAGCCTGATGCAGTTCTATGGCAATGCCCTGCTCGAGTACAACAACCAGGGCATCACCGTCGACCCGGCCAAGGCCGAGGACGGCGATCGCACCAGCGTCGGCATGAAGATCACCGGCAACAACGGTGCGGTCTATCCGGTGCAGTACACCATGCAGAAGATCGACGGCGAGTGGAAAGTGCGCAACGTCATCGTCAACGGCATCAACATCGGCAAGCTGTTCCGCGACCAGTTCGCCGACGCCATGCAGCGCAACGGCAACAGCCTGGACAAGACCATCGACGGCTGGGCCGGCGAGGTGGCCAAGGCCAAGGAAACCGCCGACAACTCGCCGGATAAGGAAGTCAAATGAGCGATGCCGTCGTGAGCATGTCCGAGCCCGGCGTTCTGTGCCTGGCCGGGGTGCTCGACTACCGCAGCGGGCCGGCCCTGCGTCAGCAGGGCAAGGCGCTGATCGCCGGCAGTGGCGAGCAGCGGCTGGTGCTCGACTGCAGCGCGGTGGTCAAGTCGAGCAGCGTCGGGCTGGCCCTGCTGCTGGCCTTCATGCGCGATGCACAGGCGGCTGGCAAGGCCTGCGAAGTGCGCGGCATGCCTGCCGACATGCGGGAAATTGCCGGGGTCTATGACCTCGATGAAGTGCTGGCCGGTTGATGGCTTGCACCAAGGTGAAGGCCCCTCGGTCAGCGCATCCCGTCATGGGCTTCGCAGGCGAGGGGCTTTTTTGTATGATGGCCGACCCGCGCGCGTTGGGCGCCGATCGAGGTTGAGCATGCAGGCCGTAGAAGTCAAAAGCTTTCTGGAAGAGAAATTGCCGGGATCCCGGGTCGAAGTTGAAGGCGAAGGCTGCAACTTCCAGTTGAACGTGATCAGCGACGAGCTGGCCGGCCTGAGCCCGGTCAAGCGTCAGCAGGCGATCTATGCTCACCTCAATCCGTGGATCGCCAACGGCGCCATTCACGCGGTAACCATGAAATTCTTCAGCAGCGCAGCCTGGGCTGAGCGCACCTGAGCCAACTTGGCGGCGAGACACAAATGGACAAACTGATTATCACTGGCGGCCCACGCCTCGACGGCGAAATTCGCATTTCCGGCGCGAAAAACGCGGCCCTGCCGATTCTGGCGGCGACCCTGCTGGCCGACGGCCCGGTTACCGTGGGCAACCTGCCACACCTGCACGACATCACCACCATGATCGAGCTGTTCGGTCGCATGGGCATCGAGCCTGTGATCGACGAAAAGCTGGCCGTGGAGATCGACCCGCGCACCATCAAGACCCTGGTTGCTCCTTACGAGCTGGTCAAGACCATGCGTGCCTCGATCCTGGTACTCGGCCCGATGGTTGCCCGTTTCGGTGAAGCCGAAGTGGCCCTGCCTGGCGGCTGCGCCATCGGCTCTCGTCCGGTTGACCTGCACATCCGCGGCCTGGAAGCCATGGGCGCGAAGATCGAGGTCGAAGGCGGCTACATCAAGGCCAAGGCCCCCGAGGGCGGCCTGCGCGGCGCGCACTTCTTCTTCGATACCGTCAGCGTGACCGGTACCGAGAACATCATGATGGCCGCAGCACTGGCCAAGGGCCGCAGCGTGTTGCAGAACGCCGCTCGCGAGCCTGAAGTGGTCGACCTGGCCAACTTCATCAACGCCATGGGCGGCAAGGTTCAGGGCGCTGGCACCGACACCATCACCATCGATGGCGTCGAGCGCCTGGCCTCGGCCAACTACCGCGTCATGCCCGACCGTATCGAGACCGGTACCTACCTGGTCGCCGCTGCCGTTACCGGTGGTCGCGTCAAGGTCAAGGATACCGATCCGACCATCCTTGAAGCCGTGCTTGAGAAGCTCAAGGAAGCCGGCGCCGACATCACCACCGGTGAAGACTGGATCGAGCTGGACATGCACGGCAAGCGGCCCAAGGCCGTCAACCTGCGTACCGCTCCTTACCCGGCGTTCCCTACCGACATGCAGGCGCAGTTCATTTCGCTCAACGCCATCGCCGAAGGCACTGGCGCAGTGATCGAAACCATCTTCGAAAACCGCTTCATGCACGTCTACGAAATGCACCGCATGGGCGCGCAGATCCAGGTCGAAGGCAATACCGCCATCGTTACCGGCGTCAAGGCGCTCAAGGGCGCTCCAGTGATGGCCACCGACCTGCGTGCTTCCGCCAGCCTGGTGCTGTCGGCGCTGGTCGCCGAGGGTGACACCCTGATCGATCGCATCTACCACATCGACCGTGGTTACGAGTGCATCGAGGAGAAACTGCAGATGCTGGGCGCGAAGATCCGTCGCGTACCGGGTTAGTAGCCTGCAGGCGCATGGATGCGCCTACCGAATCGAATACCGGCCAGGTTCACTGCCTGGCCGGCTGTAGCCGCTTAAGGACCGACGTTTCCCATGTTGACCATCGCGCTATCCAAAGGCCGTATTCTCGACGATACCCTGCCACTGCTGGCCGAGGCCGGTATCGTGCCGACCGAGAACCCGGACAAGAGCCGCAAGCTGATCATCCCCACCACGCAGGACGACGTGCGCCTGCTCATCGTGCGGGCCACCGACGTGCCGACCTATGTCGAGCATGGCGCCGCCGACCTCGGTGTAGCCGGCAAGGACGTGCTGATGGAATACGGCGGCCAGGGCCTGTACGAGCCTCTGGACCTGCAGATTGCCCAATGCAAGCTGATGACCGCTGGCGTCACCGGTGCCCCTGAGCCCAAGGGCCGTCTGCGTGTGGCGACCAAGTTCGTCAACGTGGCCAAGCGTTATTACGCCGAACAGGGCCGCCAGGTCGACATCATCAAGCTGTACGGCTCCATGGAGCTGGCCCCGCTGATCAATCTCGCCGACAAGATCATCGACGTGGTCGACACCGGCAACACCCTGCGTGCCAATGGCCTCGAACCCCAGGAGCTGATCGCCACGATCAGTTCGCGCCTGGTGGTCAACAAGGCCTCCATGAAAATGCAGCACGCCCGTATTCAAAGCCTGATCGACACCCTGCGCAACGCTGTCGAATCGCGACACCGCGGCTGACTTCTGCGCGCGACCTTCGCTGTCGCGCCCGTCTATCCGCGTCATAGCCTTCTTTCTCAGGTGCCCGCGCGGATGGACTGGTAGCCTAGGGCGCCTGAGCATTCGCTAATAATCGAGGCCCTCGCCATGACCGTGTCCACTGCAATTGCCCGTCTCAACGCCGCTGACCAGGATTTCGCCCGACATCTGGATCATCTGCTGAGCTGGGAAAGTGTGTCCGATGACGCGGTCAACCAGCGCGTGCTCGACATCATCAAGGCCGTGCGCGAGCGCGGTGACGCAGCGCTGGTCGAATTCACCCAGCGCTTCGACGGTGTCGACGCCAAGACCATCGATGACCTGATCCTCGGCCGTGCCCGCCTGGAGCTGGCGCTGACCCGCATCACCCCGGTGCAGCGTGAAGCGCTGGAGAAAGCCGCCAACCGCGTGCGTCTGTACCACGAGCGGCAGAAGCAGGACTCCTGGCAGTACACAGAAGCCGACGGCACCGTGCTCGGCCAGAAGGTCACCCCGCTGGACCGCGCCGGCCTCTACGTGCCGGGCGGCAAGGCGTCGTACCCCTCGTCGGTGCTGATGAACGCCATCCCGGCCAAGGTTGCCGGCGTGGCTGAAGTGGTCATGGTGGTGCCGACCCCGCGCGGCGAGGTCAATGAGCTGGTGCTGGCCGCTGCCTGCATCGCCGGCGTCGACCGGGTGTTCACCGTTGGTGGCGCCCAGGCCGTCGCTGCCCTGGCCTACGGCACCGAAAGCGTGCCGCAGGTGGACAAGATCGTCGGCCCAGGCAACATCTATGTGGCCACCGCCAAGCGCCATGTGTTTGGCCAGGTTGGTATCGACATGATCGCCGGCCCGTCGGAAATCCTGGTGGTGTGCGATGGCCAGACCGATCCGGACTGGATCGCCATGGACCTGTTCTCCCAGGCCGAACACGATGAAGATGCCCAGGCCATCCTGGTCAGCCCCGATGCCGAGTTCCTCGATCGCGTTGCCGCCAGCATCGACAAGCTGCTGCCAACCATGGAGCGCGCCGAGATCATCGAAAAGTCGATCAACGGCCGTGGCGCTCTGATCCAGGTGCGCGACATGCAACAGGCCATCGAAGTGGCCAACCGCATCGCCCCTGAACACCTGGAGTTGTCGGTGGCCGACCCGCAGGCCTGGCTGCCGCAGATCCGCCACGCCGGCGCGATCTTCATGGGCCGTCACACCAGCGAGGCGCTGGGCGACTACTGCGCCGGCCCCAACCACGTACTGCCGACTTCCGGCACCGCGCGCTTCTCCTCGCCGCTGGGCGTGTATGACTTCCAGAAGCGCTCGTCGATCATCTTCTGTTCCGAGCAGGGCGCATCCGAGCTTGGCCACACCGCTTCGGTACTGGCCCGTGGCGAGTCGTTGACCGCCCACGCCCGCAGCGCCGAATACCGCATCCTCACCGAGAAGGGGAATTGAGCATGAGTCGTTTCTGGAGTCCCTTCGTCAAGGACTTGGTGCCCTACGTGCCGGGCGAGCAGCCCAAGCTGGCCAAACTGGTCAAGCTCAACACCAACGAGAACCCCTATGGCCCATCGCCCAAGGCGCTGGAGGCCATGCGTGGCGAGTTGAACGATAACCTGCGCCTGTACCCGGACCCGAATGGTGACCGGCTCAAGCAGGCGGTGGCCGAGTACTACGGCGTCACCCCGGCGCAGGTGTTTGTCGGCAACGGTTCGGACGAGGTGCTGGCGCACATCTTCCACGGTCTGTTCCAGCATGATGCGCCGTTGCTGTTCCCGGACGTCAGCTACAGCTTCTACCCGGTGTATTGCGGCTTGTACGGCATCCCGTACGAGCAGGTGGCGCTGGACGAGCATTTCCAGATTCGCGTTTCGGACTACAACAAGCCAAACGCCGGGATCATCTTCCCCAATCCCAATGCGCCGACCGGTTGCCTGTTGCCGCTTGAGGCCGTGGAGCAGCTGCTGCAGGCCAATCGGGATTCGGTGGTGGTGGTGGACGAGGCGTACATCGACTTCGGTGGCGAGACGGCCATCAGTCTGGTTGATCGCTATGACAACCTGTTGGTGACGCAGACGCTGTCCAAGTCGCGTTCGTTGGCTGGCCTGCGGGTTGGCCTGGCGGTGGGGCATGCGGACCTGATCGAGGCGTTGGAGCGGATCAAGAACAGCTTCAACTCCTACCCGTTGGACCGGGCCGCGATTGTCGGGGCTGCGGTGGCGTTCGAGGATCGCGGGTACTTTGACGAGACGTGCCGTAAGGTGATCGAGAGCCGTGAGGTGTTGGTTTCGGCGTTGCAGGCGCGTGGGTTCGAGGTGTTGCCTTCGGCGGCGAACTTCATCTTTGCCCGGCATCCGCAGCAGGATGCGGCGGGGATTGCGGCGCGGCTGCGGGAGCAGGGGGTTATTGTGCGGCACTTCAAGCAGGCGCGGATTGCGCAGTTCCTGCGGATTACGGTTGGGACGCCGGAGATGAATCAGGCGTTGCTTGATGCGCTTGATTGATTTGATTTGATTTGATTTGAATTGAGTTGTTGATGTTGGGGCGAATTGGGGGGTTCTCCTGATTCGCCCTTTGTTGTTGTTGTTGTTGTTGTTGTTGTTGTTGTTGTTGTTGTTGTTTTGAAGGTTTTATGCGCATTCGTTTGCGATGTCGACGCATAGTCACCTTTCCGCCCTTACGGCGGGTTACTTTGGTCTTGGCCAAAGTAACCAAAGCCGCTCGCTCCCATCATACGGCCCCTACGCTGCGCTTCGGGGTCCCTTCGCTCCGGCGTCCTCCGGGCCCGCGCGGCCTCCGACTTGCTGCGCAAGTCTACATCTCGCGCCTTCGGCTGCGCCGAAGGGTGCTGCGCACCAGGGCCCTCCAGACGCCTACGCTCAGCCTCCTGAAGTCGCGAAGTTAGGGGCGGCGCCTGGGCTGGCGTTAGCTGTCGCTAGTAGGGTTAGTTGGGAACTCAGGATTGCAATCGCTGGCAAGCCAGCTCCCACAGGTTAGTGCGAACTTTCAAACTTACGCTGTACCTGTGGGAGCCGGCTTGCCGGCGATAGGGTCCGAACAGACAACACATATATAACAGCCAAACCTAGATAGCCGCATTACTGCTCTTGATCTGCTCTTGATCTGCTCTTGATCTGTTTTTGCTTTTGCTTCTAAGCGCGCAATAGTTCAGGCAACACAAATTGCGACTTCAGGAGGCCGAGTGGAGGTGACTGTAGGGCCCTGGTGCGCAGCACCCTTCGGCGTAGCCGAAGGCGCGAGATGTAGACTTGCGCAGCAAGTCGTAGGCCGCGCGGGCCCGTAAGGCACCGGAGCGAGGGGACCCCGGAGCGCAGCGCAGGGGCCGTATGATGGGAGCGGGCGGCTTTGGTTACTTTGGCCAAGACCAAAGTAACCCGCCGTAAGGGCGGAAAGGTGACTAAAAGTCGCCATCGCCGCTGAATGCGCATACATCTACAAAAACCAACACCCTAAGCCCCGAACCCGAACCCGAACCCGAACCCGAACCCGAACCCGAACCCGAACCCGAACCCGAACCCGAACCCGAACCCGAACCCAAACCCAAACCTTGCCACCCCCACCCCAACCCGCTATCGTCCCACCACCTCAAAAATTCATCCGATGACTGGACGTACCCAGGTGACCCTCCTGATCAAACGCACCCTGGTCGAGCAAGCCGTCGACCAACTCCGCGACCGCATCGCCCAAGGCACCTGGTCGATCGGCCAGCGCCTGCCCACCGAACCCGAACTTGCCAGCGACCTCGGCATCAGCCGCAACACCGTGCGCGAAGCCATGCGCGTCCTGGCCTTCAGCGGCCTGGTCGAGATCCGCCAGGGCGACGGCAGCTACCTGCGCACCGCCCAGGACCCCCTGCAAGCCGTGCAGGCCATGGCCCGTTGCACCGTCGAGCACGCCCGCGAAACCCGCCATATCCTCGAAGCCGAAGCCATCGGCCTGGCGGCACTGCGCCGAACCGAACAGGACCTGCGCGAACTGCGCCAAGCCCTGCAGCACAGCGCGGCGCACTTCCAGGGTGACGTGGACGCCTACGTCGAATGCGACATCAATTTCCATCAGCGCCTGGTGGATGCCGCCCACAACCCGGCGCTCAGCGAACTCTACCGCTACTTCTCCGGCGTAGCGGCCGCCGCCCTGCAGCACAACATGACCACCGTCCCCCGTTGCCAGGCGGTGTTCGACCTGCATGAGCAGATTCTCGACGCCGTCGCACAACGCGACCCGGAACTGGCCAAGCGCCTGAGCCGAACCCTCATCGAATCCTGAACGGGAGACGGCCATGGCCGAACCTATGACCCGCGACACGACTCCCCGCGAAGCGGAGCTCGACGAACTGCTGATCGACGCCGAGGCTGACGACGAGCAAGTGCAGCAACAGCCGGTGCTGTTGCGCCGGCCCTGGCTGCTGTTGCTGGGCCTGGTGCTGGTGGCACTGAACCTGCGCCCGGCCCTGTCGAGCATGGCGCCGGCACTGGGCCAGGTCTCGCAAAGCCTGGGCCTCAGCGCCTCGCAGGCGGGCTTGCTGACCACCTTGCCGGTGCTTTGCCTGGGGCTGTTCGCACCGCTGGCGCCGATCCTGGCACGGCGCTTCGGCAGCGAGCGGGTGATCCTCGGGATCCTCCTCACCCTGGCCCTGGGCATCCTGGTGCGCAGCGCACTGGGCGTGACGGGGGTGTTCCTTGGCAGCCTGATGGCGGGGGCGAGCATCGGCATCATCGGTGTGCTGCTGCCGGGTATCGTCAAGCGCGACTTCCCACAACACGCCGGCACCCTCACCGGGGTCTACACCATGGCCTTGTGCCTCGGGGCGGCGCTGGCCGCCGGCGCCACCGTGCCGCTGAGCCAGCACTTCGATGACAGTTGGGCGCTGGGCCTGGGCTTCTGGATGCTGCCGGCGTTGCTGGCGATGCTGGTATGGCTGCCCCAGGCACGCCAGGGCCATGGCCTGCACAAGGTGGCGTATCGGGTGCGCGGGCTGTGGCGTGATCCACTGGCCTGGCAGGTGACGCTGTACATGGGCTTGCAGTCGTCGCTGGCCTATATCGTCTTCGGCTGGCTGCCCTCGATCCTGGTGGGCCGGGGCCTGAGCCCGACCGAGGCAGGCCTGGTGCTGTCGGGTTCGGTGCTGGTGCAACTGATCAGCTCACTGAGCGCGCCGTGGCTGGCGACCCGTGGCAAGGACCAGCGCCTGGCCATCGTGATCGTCATGCTGGTGACCCTGGCCGGCCTGTTCGGCTGCCTCTACGCGCCCATTGACGGGCTGTGGGGCTGGGCGGTGCTGCTGGGGCTGGGGCAGGGCGGCACCTTTGCCCTGGCCTTGACCCTGATCGTGTTGCGCTCGAAAGATGCGCACGTGGCTGCCAATCTGTCGAGCATGGCCCAAGGGGTGGGGTACACCCTGGCGTCCACCGGGCCCTTCGCCGTCGGCCTGGTGCATGACCTGACCGGGGGCTGGGATGCCCTGGGCTGGATCTTCGCAGTGCTGGGGATAGGGGCTATCGCGTTCGGGCTGGGCGCCGGGCGGGCCCTGCATGTGCAGGTCAGCAGCGAGCGGGTGTAGAGCACGCCGCCCGCGATCATCATTCACGGCGCGAATGGGCATGGTACTGCTGCTAGCCAGGCAGTATCGTGCGGGTTCCGTATCTTCGCAGGACCACCCCATGAGCGATGCCAACAGCGCCCTGATCACCCGTTTCTACCAGGCCTTCCAGCGCCTGGATGCCGAGGCCATGGTGGCCTGCTACAGCGACGACATCGCCTTCAGCGACCCGGTGTTCGGCACCCTGCGCGGCCAGGATGCCGGCGATATGTGGCGTATGCTCACCCGCCGCGCCAAGGACTTCAGCCTGACCTTCGACAACGTTCGCAGCGATGAGCGCGGCGGCGAGGCCCACTGGGTGGCGACCTACCTGTTCAGCCAGACCGGGCGGGTGGTGGTCAACGATATCCAGGCGCGTTTCGTGATCCGCGACGGGCTGATCTGCCAGCACGACGACAGCTTCGACCTGTGGCGCTGGTCGCGCCAGGCGTTGGGCATGCCGGGGGTGTTGCTGGGCTGGTCGCCGATGCTGCAGAACAAGGTTCGCCAGCAGGCCTTCAAAGGGCTGCGGGCGTTCCAGCAGGGGCGCTGAGCGGGTAAGCTGGCGGCCATCTTCAGCTGTATCGAATCGAGCCGTGAGCGAGACACCTTCCACCGTCGAGTGCAAACCCTGGTACGTCTACCTGGTGCGGGCCGCCAATGGTTCGCTGTACTGCGGCATCAGCGATGATCCGCAGCGGCGCTTCATCAAGCACCAGAAGGGGCAGGGCGCACGCTACTTCAAGACCAGCCCGGCGCAGGCGCTGGTGTACGTGGAGCAGTGGCCGGACAAAGGCGAAGCGCTGCGCCAGGAGCGCCTGGTGAAGAAGCTGCGCAAGAAGGCCAAGGAGGCGCTGGTGACGTCGTATGCAGATGTCGTGGGAGCGGGCTTGCCCCGCGAAGGGGGTGGGCCTTCGTGATTGCTGTAATCGCGGGGCAAGTCGCATAGGCTCACCGCCGCTCCCTCGTGCCTTGAAATCAGTCCTTGCGTCGCTTCAGCTGATCGACCAACTGCGTCGGCAGCCCCTTGATCACCAGCGTCCCCGCTTCCTCGTCATACTCGATCTTCGAACCCAGCAGGTGCGACTCGAAGCTGATCGACAGCCCTTCGGCCCGCCCGGTGAAACGGCGGAACTGATTGAGCGTGCGCTTATCGGCGGGGATTTCCGGCGACAGGCCGTAGTCACTGTTGCGGATGTGATCGAAGAAGGCCTGTGGGCGGTCCTCGTCGATCAGGCTGGACAGCTCTTCGAGGCCCATCGGCTCGCCCATCTTGGTCTGCGAGGTAGCGTAGTCGACCAGGGTCTGGGTCTTTTCCCGGGCGGACTCTTCCGGCAGGTCTTCCTTCTCGACGAAATCGCTGAAGGCCTTGAGCAGGGTGCGGGTTTCGCCCGGGCCGTCCACGCCTTCCTGACAGCCGATGAAGTCACGGAAGTAGTCCGAGACTTTCTTGCCGTTCTTGCCCTTGATGAACGAGATGTACTGCTTGGAGTTCTGGTTGTTCTTCCACTCGGACAGGTTGACCCGCGCGGCCAGATGCAGCTGGCCAAGGTCGAGGTGGCGTGATGGCGTCACGTCGAGTTCGGCGTTCACCGCCACGCCTTCGCTGTGGTGCAGCAGGGCGATTGCCAGGTACTCGGTCATGCCCTGCTGATAGTGGGCGAACAAGACGTGGCCGCCGGTGGACAGGTTGGATTCTTCCATCAGCTTCTGCAGGTGCTCGACGGCGACGCGGCTGAAGCTGGTGAAGTCCTTTTCCTGTTCCAGGTACTGCTTGAGCCAGCCGCTGAACGGGTAGGCGCCGGACTCGCCATGGAACAGGCCCCAGGCTTTGCCTTGCTTGGCGTTGTAGCTGTCGTTGAGGTCGGCCAGCAGGTTTTCGATGGCATCGGAGGCCGCCAGTTCGCTGTCGCGCGCATGCAGTACAGCGGGGCTGCCATCGGGCTTCTTGTCGATCAGGTGAACGATGCAATGACGGATTGGCATGGAATTCTCTGTGATGTAAGCGGGGGCGAGGCCGCGCTGCAAAGGCGCTCAGTTTACCTCAGGGTGGGGGCGATGCAGTGGCCAGATGTTGGCAGAAATGGCGGTTGTTCGTTTTTTGTTCATTTTTGTGCGTTTTTTCCTTAAACCCCCGAAAAACCTGCACAAAATCAGTGTCGACAGCGGATATTTATCGATTCCTGTGGTAGCTTTGCGCGGTCTTGCGCCCCTTGAGTGGCGCATTGCTGGCAGCGTGCTGGCGGGGTGTCGAACCAAACGCCGATTTGCGCATCTACATACGCGATCGACGCGGCCTCTGGATTGTCCCGGGCTGGCCCGACCACCGACCAAGCACGCTGCACAACCTCTGATTTGATAGGGAAGGAACACCACCATGGCACTGACCAAAGACCAACTGATTGCCGATATCGCTGAAGCCATCGACGCGCCAAAAACCACCGCGCGCAACGCCCTGGAGCAACTGGGCCAGATCGTCGCCGACCAACTGGAAAACGGCGCCGAAATCACCCTGCCAGGCATCGGCAAGCTGAAAGTCTCCGAGCGTCCTGCCCGCACCGGCCGCAACCCTTCGACTGGCGCTGCCATCGAAATCGCTGCCAAGAAAGTCGTCAAGTTCGTTCCGGCCAAGTCGCTGAACGACGCCATCAACAAGTAATTGTTGCTGCGTTGACGAGACCGCGCCCGGCTTGCCCGGGCGCGGTTTTTTTGTGCCTGCGTTCCAGCTGATCCGTTGCTGTGAACGTTGTGGGAGCGGCGGTGGTGTCATATTCGCCATCGCTATCGCGGGGCAAGCCCGCTCCCACAGAGACAGTTGCCGCCACGAAGCCCCTGACCTCAGCGCTTGGCCAGCCAGCCCTTGCGCGCTTCGTCGTCATGGAAGCTCCAGGCGACCATGCGGCTCTGCTTCTGCCCCTGGCCCATCTCGACGATATGCAAGGCCTTCACCCCGGCCTTCTTCAGCGCCGCCTCGATGCCTGGTAGGTTGCTGGCCTTGGACACCAGGCTGGTGAACCACAGTACCTGCGCTGCGTACTGCACGCTTTCATCGATCAGTTGGCTGACGAAACGGATCTCGCCGCCTTCGCACCACAGTTCGTTGTTCTGCCCGCCAAAGTTCAGCACCGGCAGCTTGCGCTTGGGGTCCTGCTTGCCGAGGTTCTTCCATTTGCGCTGGCTGCCGCGGGTGGCTTCTTCGCGCGAGGCATGGAAGGGCGGGTTGCACAGGGTCAGGTCGAAGCGCTCGCCCTCCTGCAACAAGCCGCTGAGGATTTTCTTGCGCTCGGCTTGCAGGCGCAGGCCGATGGCCTTGTCCAACTGGTTGGCCTGGACGATGGCCTTGGCCGAGGCCAGGGCGATCGGGTCGATGTCGGAGCCGGTGAAGCGCCAGCGGTAGTCGCTGTGGCCGAGCAGCGGGTAGATGCAGTTGGCACCCACGCCGATGTCCAGCACGCGCACCTGGGCGCCGCGTGGCACCTCGCCGGCGTTGTCCGCAGCCAGCAGGTCGGCGGCCACATGGATGTAGTCGGCGCGCCCCGGGATCGGCGGGCACAGGTAATCGGCCGGGATGTCCCAGTGCTGGATGCCGTACTGGGCCTTGAGCAGGGCACGGTTGAACACCCGCACGGCTTCGGGGTTGGCGAAGTCGATGCTGGGTTTGCCGTAGGGGTTGGTGATGGTGAAGCGGGCGAGGTCCGGGTGGGCCTTGATCAGTGCCGGGAAGTCGTAGCGGCCCTGGTGGCGGTTGCGGGGGTGCAGGGTGGGTTTGTCGGTCATGGTTTCGGTCCTGTAAAGCATCGGAGGGGGAAGGAAACCCCCCCCACCCCACATCGGGCCCACATGAGTAAGGG
>NZ_JBMOWQ010000043.1:0-3110 GCF_049310485.1 Pseudomonas sp. GZD-209 | reverse complement strand
CGTGTACCGGCCCCCCCCCCACGCTTTCGGTGGAGCTGTCGTGGGAGCGGGCTTGCCCCGCGATAGCTTCACTGAGATTTAAAGCGCAGCGATCCGCGCATGCTGCTCGGTGAAGTTGGCCAGGGCCTGCTCCGACTCGGCCAGCTTGGCGCGCTCTTTCTCGATCACGGCAGGCGGGGCCTTGTCGACGAAGGCGGCGTTGGACAGCTTGCCGCCCACGCGCTGGACTTCGCCCTGCAGGCGCTGGATTTCCTTGTTCAGGCGTGCAAGCTCAGCGTCCTTGTCGATCAGGCCGGCCATCGGTACCAGCACTTGCAGGTCACCCACCAGCGCGGTGGCCGACAGCGGTGCTTCGTCCTGTTCGCCCAGCACGGTGAACGACTCGACCTTGGCCAGTTTCTTCAGCAGGGCTTCGTTCTCCTGCAGGCGGCGCTGGTCGTCGGCGTTGGCGTTCTTCAGGAACAGCGGCAGCGGCTTGCCCGGGCCGATGTTCATCTCGGCGCGGATGTTGCGCAGGCCGACCATCAGTTCCTTGAGCCATTCGATGTCGCCTTCGGCGGCGGCGTCGATGCGGCTCTCGTTCGCTTCAGGCCACGGCTGCAGCATGATGGTCTTGCCGTCGATGCCAGCCAGCGGCGCGATGCGCTGCCAGATTTCTTCGGTGATGAACGGCATGAACGGGTGGGCCAGGCGCAGCGCCACTTCCAGCACGCGCACCAGAGTGCGACGGGTGCCACGGGCGCGCTCGACCGGGGCGTTCTCGTCCCACAGCACCGGCTTGGACAGCTCCAGGTACCAGTCGCAGTACTGGTTCCAGATGAACTCGTACAGCGCCTGGCTGGCCAGGTCGAAGCGGAACTGTTCGAGCTGGCGGGTCACTTCGGCTTCGG
This sequence comes from Pseudomonas sp. GZD-209, assembly GCF_049310485.1. Lineage (NCBI taxonomy): Bacteria > Pseudomonadati > Pseudomonadota > Gammaproteobacteria > Pseudomonadales > Pseudomonadaceae > Pseudomonas > Pseudomonas sp. GZD-209. The sequence goes on along the minus strand of NZ_JBMOWQ010000043.1, from coordinate 2,220 downwards.
TGCGCTGCAGCTGCGAGATGATCCAGCGGTCGGCCAGCGACAGCTCGTAGGCCTCGCCGTTCTGGCCGCAGTCCTCGCCCTTGTCCAGCACGTAGCGGGCGGCGTTCCAGATCTTGTTGCAGAAGTTGCGGTAGCCCTCGACACGGCCCATGTCGAACTTGATGTCACGGCCGGTGGAGGCCAGCGAGCAGAAGGTGAAGCGCAGGGCGTCGGTGCCGTAGCTGGCGATACCTTCGGGGAACTCGGCCTTGGTCTGCTTGGCGATCTTCTCGGCAAGCTTGGGCTGCATCATGCCGCTGGTGCGTTTTTCCAGCAGGGCGTCGAGGGTGATGCCGTCGACGATGTCCAGCGGGTCAAGCACGTTGCCCTTGGACTTGGACATCTTCTGGCCCTGGCCATCACGCACCAGGCCGTGCACGTACACGGTCTTGAACGGGACCTGCGGGGTGCCGTCGTCGTTCTTGATCAGGTGCATGGTCAGCATGATCATCCGGGCGACCCAGAAGAAAATGATGTCGAAGCCGGTGACCAGCACGTCGGTGGAGTGGAATTTCTTGAGGAACTCGGTCTGTTCCGGCCAGCCCAGGGTGGAGAAGGTCCACAGGCCCGAGCTGAACCAGGTGTCGAGCACGTCGTCGTCCTGGCGCAGTTGCACATCGCTGCCCAGGTTGTGCTTGGCGCGCACTTCGGCCTCGTCGCGGCCGACATAGACCTGGCCGGCCTCGTCGTACCAGGCCGGGATGCGGTGGCCCCACCACAGCTGGCGGCTGATGCACCAGTCCTGGATGTCACGCATCCAGGAGAAGTACATGTTCTCGTACTGTTTCGGCACGAACTGGATACGGCCGTCTTCCACGGCAGCGATGGCCGGTTCGGCCAGCGGCTTGGTCGACACGTACCACTGGTCGGTCAGCCACGGCTCGATGACGGTGCCGGAACGGTCGCCCTTCGGTACTTTCAGGGCGTGATCGTCGATGCTGACCAGCAGGCCCTGGGCGTCGAGATCGGCAACGATCTGTTTGCGCGCGACAAAGCGGTCGAGGGTGGCGTACTGCGCGGGCAGGCTGGTATCGATCTGCTCGTTGACGCTGCCGTCGAGGTTGAACGCCTGGGCACTGGCCAGCACCATCGCGTTCTTGTCGAAGATGTTCAGCAGCGGCAGGTTGTGGCGCTTGCCGACTTCGTAGTCGTTGAAGTCGTGGGCCGGGGTGATCTTCACGCAACCGGTACCGAACTCGGGGTCGCAGTAGTCGTCGGCGATGATCGGGATCAGGCGGCCGACCAGCGGCAGCTTGACGAACTTGCCGATCAGCGCCTGGTAGCGCTCGTCGTTCGGGTTGACGGCCACGGCGGCGTCACCCAGCAGGGTTTCCGGACGGGTGGTGGCGACCACCAGGTAGTCCTTGCCTTCGGCGGTCTTGGCGCCGTCGGCCAGCGGGTAGCGCAGGTTCCACAGGTGGCCTTTCTCGTCGTGGTTTTCCACTTCGAGGTCGGAGATCGCCGTGTGCAGCTTGGTGTCCCAGTTGACCAGGCGCTTGCCGCGGTAGATCAGGCCGTCTTCATGCAGGCGCACGAAGGCTTCCTTGACCGCGTCCGACAGGCCGTCGTCCATGGTGAAGCGCTCGCGGCTCCAGTCCACCGAAGAGCCCAGGCGGCGGATCTGGCGGCTGATGTTGCCACCGGACTGATCCTTCCACTCCCAGACCTTCTCCAGGAACTTGTCGCGGCCCAGGTCGTGGCGATTCTGGCCTTTGGCTTCCAGCTGACGCTCAACGAGCATCTGAGTGGCGATACCGGCGTGGTCGGTGCCTGGCTGCCACAGGGTGTCGCGGCCCTGCATGCGGCGGAAGCGGATCAGGGCGTCCATGATCGCGTTGTTGAAGCCATGACCCATGTGCAGGCTGCCGGTGACGTTCGGCGGCGGGATCATGATGGTGTAGGACTCGCCTGCACCTTGTGGGGCGAAATAGTTCTCGGACTCCCAGGTGTTGTACCAGGAAGTTTCGATGGCGTGCGGCTGGTAGGTCTTGTCCATGCGCGGCGGGACCCTATGGCATTTGTTCAGGAAAGCCGGGAAGTATACAACGGCGAGACGGCAGGGGACACGGTGTAGTGACATTGCACCGAGTGAGGCTTTTCGCGGGTAAACCCGCTCCCACAGGTACAGTGCTGCACTCAAGGACAGCGCTGTACCTGTGGGAGCGGGTTTACCCGCGAAGA
>NZ_JBMOWQ010000042.1:0-29993 GCF_049310485.1 Pseudomonas sp. GZD-209 | reverse complement strand
CGGGACCCTATGGCATTTGTTCAGGAAAGCCGGGAAGTATACAACGGCGAGACGGCAGGGGACACGGTGTAGTGACATTGCACCGAGTGAGGCTTTTCGCGGGTTTACCCGCGAAGAGGTCGCTGAAAGGGTCTGCTTACTCGGAACGCTTGAGCAGGCGTTCCAGTCGCGCATCCAGCCGGCGCTTGATCTCGGTCTCGATATGCGGGGTGAAGTCGTTGATCACGTCCTGCATGATCTGCGCGGCGGCGGCACGCAGCTCGGCGTCCAGGTGCAGCAGGGTGTCCTGGCGGCGGGTCTGGGCATCCTCTTCGAGGGCCGGTGCGGCTGTCGCCTGGGCGACCGGTGGTGCGCCGGCAGGCTCATCGAGCAACAGTGGAATCTGCTCAACCGTCTCGGTCAGCAGTGGCGGTTGCAGATTGGCGTCACCCAGCAGCTCGCGGATCGATTCGAGATCGTCGAGCAAATGGGCGGAATGGGTGAGGGAGTTCAGCTGCTTGTCCATCGTCGTCAGAGTCGCTGTAAGCGGTGGTCTTGCAGAGCATAGCCCTGTTCGCGGTAGAAACGGAATCGTTCTCGGGCGGCCTGACGGATCGCCGGTGCTTCGACGACGATTTCGGCGACGCGCTCGAACTGCTTGACGAACCCGGGCACATCGCCGCCCAGGTTGATCAGCAGGTCACGGTGCTCGCCGGCATCGCTGCCGATGCCCAGCGCCACGCGGGCGTCCTGGTGCAGTTCGGCATGGTCGTGGGGCACGAATGCCTCGCCCTTGAACTGCCACAGAAGCAGGTCCAGTTCGTTGCGCTGCGCCTCGTCCTGGCAGTGCAGGTAGACCCGGTGGCCGAGGCGCCAGGCCTTCTCACACAGCTTGCAGGCAAAATCCAGCCGCGCCGACAGCGAGTCGGTGGGCAGGATATAGAAGTCGACTTTGCTCATGGTTGGTTTCGCCGGTCAGTGGCGCCAGCAGGCGCCACTGACCGTGCGCCATCAGGCGCCGGCGCGGTCGAGCAGGTACTGGGTCAGCAGCGGCACCGGGCGGCCCGAGGCGCCCTTGTCCTTGCCACCGCTGATCCAGGCGGTGCCGGCGATGTCCAGGTGTGCCCAGTGGTAGGCCTTGGCGAAGCGCGACAGGAAGCAGCCGGCGGTGATGGTGCCGGCCTTGGGGCCGCCGATGTTGGCGATGTCGGCGAACGGGCTGTCCAGCTGCTCCTGGTACTCGTCGAACAGCGGCAGCTGCCAGGCGCGGTCGTCGGCGCGCTTGCCGGCGTCCAGCAGTTGGCCGATCAGCTCGTCGTTGTTGCCCATCAGGCCCGAGGTGTGGCTGCCCAGGGCGACGATGCAGGCGCCGGTCAGGGTGGCCAGGTCGATCACCGCCTGGGGCTTGAAGCGCTCGGCGTAGGTGAGGGTGTCGCACAGCACCAGGCGGCCTTCGGCGTCGGTGTTGAGGATCTCGACGGTCTGGCCGCTCATGGTGGTCACGATGTCGCCCGGGCGGGTGGCGCCGCCGCTCGGCATGTTCTCGGCGCACGCCAGCAGGCACACCAGGTTGATCGGCAGCTGCAGTTCCAGCACGGCCTTGAGCGTGCCGAACACGCTGGCGGCGCCGCACATGTCGTACTTCATCTCGTCCATGCCGGCACCTGGCTTGAGGCTGATGCCGCCGGTGTCGAAGGTGATGCCCTTGCCGACCAGTACGTAAGGTTTGTCGGCTTTCTTGCCGCCCTGGTAGTTCATCACGATCAGGCGCGGGGGTTGATCGCTGCCCTGGCCCACGGCATAGAACGCGCCCATGCCCAGGTCCTTGATCTTCTTCTCGTCCAGCACTTCGACCTTGAGGCCTTTGTGCGCCTTGCCCAGCTCCTTGGCCTGGTCGGCGAGGAAGCTTGGGTGGCAGATGTTCGGCGGCAGGTTGCCCAGGTCGCGGGTGAAGGTCATGCCGCTGGCGATCGCGGTGGCGTGCTTGACGGCGCGCTCCACTTCGCCCTGGCCGGCCTTGTCGGCCAACAGGGTGACTTTCTTCAGTGCGCGTGGCTCGGCCTTCTGGCTCTTGAAACGGTCGAACACGTAGGTGCCGTCCAGCAGGGTTTCGGCCAGCAGGCGGTATTTGCCGTAGTGGCCGTCACGGGCGGTCACGGCGATATCGTCCAGGGCCAGCACCGCATCAGTGCCGCCGAGGCCTTTGAGCACGCCGGCGACACTGGCGACCAGCTTGCGCCAGGCGCGGTCACCCAGCGTTTCGTCCTTGCCGCTGCCCACCAGCAGCACGCGCTCGGCCTTGAGGCCGGGCAGGCTGTGCAGCAGCAGGGTCTGGCCCGGCTTGCCGGCCAGGTCGCCGCGCTTGAGCAGCGCGCTGATGGCGCCGTCGGTGGCCTGGTCGACGGCCTTGGCGATATTGCCGAGCTTGCGCCCTTCACCGACCGGCACCACCAGGGTGGCGGTCTTGACGGATGCGGCGGCTACGCTTTTTACAACCAGTTCCATGTCTGGATCCCCGAATGGTCTGTGAGTGGGCGCTGTCTTTCGCAGGCGCTCGGAATACGGGGCTGGCGGCCTTTGCCGGCCAGCGGAAAAGCTGCCAGTTTGAGCCTGGCGCAACCTTCATGACAACCCCGAAGTGCTCTGTCATGCGCGGCCAAGTGACAGGCGCCACCAATCACAGGATAATGCGCGCACTTTACATGGAGGTTCGCCTTGGCGAACCGGCATTGGTCCTGGCTGTTGCGAATCGTTCGTATGGCTGTCCGCCCCTGACAACCCAGGAGTGTCTGGTTTGATCGTCTTTCGTTATCTGTCCCGCGAGGTCCTGCTGACCTTGAGCGCCGTCAGCGCCGTGCTGCTGGTGATCATCATGAGCGGGCGCTTCATCAAGTACCTGGCTCAGGCCGCCCAGGGCGTGCTCGACCCGAGCGTGCTGTTCCTGATCATGGGCTACCGCCTGCCAGGCTTCCTGCAACTGATCCTGCCCCTGGGCCTGTTCCTCGGCATCCTGCTCGCCTATGGCCGGCTCTATCTCGAAAGCGAGATGACCGTGCTCTCGGCCACGGGCATGAGCCAGCAACGCCTGCTGGCGATGACCATGGCGCCTGCGGCGCTGGTCGCCCTGCTGGTGGCCTGGCTGAGCCTGAGCCTGGCGCCGCTTGGCGTGGCCCAGGTGCAGAAGATCATCGCCCAGCAGGATGCGCTGACCGAGTTCGACACCCTGGTGCCGGGCCGTTTCCAGACCCTGCGTGACGGCACCCGGGTGACCTACACCGAGCAGCTGTCCGACGACCGTATCAACCTGGCCGGGGTGTTTATCTCCGAGAAGCGCTTCAACCAGGACAAGACCAAGGACCGTGCGCCTTCGGTGCTGGTTGCCGAGAAGGGCCACCAGGAAGTGCAGGCCGACGGCAACCGCTACCTGGTGCTGGAGAACGGCTACCGCTATGACGGCAACCCCGGCCAGGCCAACTACCGTGCGATCAAGTACGACACCTACGGTGTGCTGCTGCCCAAGCCGGAAGTTGCCGAGGATGTGACCGAGCGCGAAGCCATTCCCACCTCGGTCCTGCTCGGCCACGAAGGCATCCCCCATCGCGCCGAGCTGCAATGGCGCCTGTCGCTGCCGCTGCTGGTGTTCGTCGTGACCCTGCTGGCGGTACCGCTGTCGCGCGTCAACCCACGCCAGGGCCGCTTCCTCAAGCTGCTGCCGGCGATTCTTCTGTACATGGCCTATCTGACGATGCTGATTTCCGTGCGTGGCGCCCTGGAGAAGGGCAAGTTGCCCATTTCGCTGGGTATCTGGTGGGTCCATGGCTTGTTCCTGCTCATCGGCCTGGGGCTGATGTACTGGGAGCCGCTGCGCCTCAAGCGCGCCGCGCGCCGTGCGGAGGTGGCCCGTGGCTAAACTGGACCGCTACATTGGCCAAAGCGTGCTGCTGGCCATTCTTGCCGTGCTGGGCATCATCCTCGGCCTGGCCTCGCTGTTCGCCTTCATCGATGAGATGAGCGACCTCAGCGACACCTACTCGGTGCTGGACGCCAGCAGTTTCGTCCTGCTGACCGCGCCACGCCGGCTCTACGACATGTTGCCGATGGCAGCGCTGATCGGCTGCCTGATCGGCCTTGGCAGCCTGGCCAGCAGCAGCGAACTGACCATCATGCGTGCCGCCGGCGTGTCCATCGGCCGTATCGTCTGGGCGGTGATGAAGCCCATGCTGGTGCTGATGCTGGTGGGCGTGCTGATTGGCGAGTACGTAGCCCCCGTCACCGAGAACAAGGCCCAGGCCGACCGCTCGCTGGCCCAGGGTGGTGGCGAAGCGCAAAGCTCCAAGCGCGGCATGTGGCATCGCCAGGGCGAGGAGTTCGTGCACATCAACTCGGTGCAGCCCAACGGCCTGCTGCTGGGTGTCACCCGTTACCGCTTCGACGACCAGCGCAAGATCCTCACCTCGAGCTTTGCGCGCAAGGCCCAGTACAGCGAAAACCGCTGGATGCTGAGCGATGTGAGCACCACCTATTTCCGTGGCGATCACACCGAAGTGGTGAAGAACGCCCAGGAACCGTGGGATGTCTCGGTTACCCCCGAGCTACTCAACACCGTGGTGCTGGCGCCGGAGTCGCTGTCGATCACTGGCCTTTGGGACTACATCCACTACCTCTCCGACCAGGGCCTGAACAATGCCCGCTACTGGCTGGCGTTCTGGACCAAGGTGCTGCAACCGGCGGTGACGGCAGCGCTGGTGCTGATGGCGATCTCCTTCATCTTCGGGCCGCTGCGTTCGGTCACCCTCGGCCAGCGCGTGTTCACCGGCGTGCTGGTGGGCTTCGTGTTCCGCATCGCCGGCGACCTGCTTGGCCCGTCGAGCCAGGTGTTCGGCTTCCCGCCGCTGCTGGCGGTACTGATCCCGGCCGGGATCTGTGCGCTGGCGGGTGTGTGGATGTTGCGTCGAGCCGGTTGATGGCGTGACAGCAATGAAAAAGCCGACCCTTGGGTCGGCTTTTTCATTGCTGCTCGGTGTGGGGCGTGGGAGCGGGCTTGCCCCGCGATGGCGTTGCGAAGGCCATCGCGGGGCAAGCCCGCTCCCACGAACCGCCGCTCCCACGCTGTGACTTTTGCAGTCACTTTTTACGCTTTGGCAGTCGCACCAGCTGCGTGTCGGAGTAGATGTCGTGCCAGCTGCGCTTGCGCTTGTCGAACAGTGACCAGATGAAGCCCAGCCCCAGGCACAGCCATGAAGCGATCGACACCACAAAACGCAGTAATGCCTGCCACAGGCTGATGGCACTGCCATCGGCGTTCTGTACGCGCAGGCCCCATACCTGCATGCCGAGGGTCTGGCCGCCATGGGTCCAGAACTTGGCGAAGAAGCCGAACAGGGCGAACAGCAGGAGGGTCGACAGCAGTGGGTCGCCATCCAGCGCGCCGGCCTCGGTCAGTTCGCGCATGCGGGTTTCACCGATGATTGCCATCTGGATCATCTTGTAGGCACCGGCGGTGACGATCAGCAGGGCGGTGCACAGCAGGAAGTCATAGAACATCGCTGCCAGTCGGCGGCCCAGGCCGACGGGGGGGAAGTCACCCTGGGGGTTGAGCAAAGGCTTGGACATGCACGACGGCTCCAGATGGCAAAGGCCCATTCTATGGAATTGCGGGCACAAAAAAGCCCCTGTGCGTCAACACAGGGGCTTTTTTTGACAGAAGATCAGCCTTCTGCCTGAACCTCGTCAGCCTGCATGCCTTTCTGGCCTTGCACGGCAACGAAGGTCACTTTCTGGCCTTCCTTCAGGCTCTTGAAGCCGTTGCCCTGGATGGCACGGAAGTGTACGAACAGATCCGGACCGCTTTCAGGGGTGATGAAACCGAAACCTTTTTCGTCATTGAACCACTTGACGGTACCGCTCTGACGTTCAGCCATTGTCTTATTTCCTATGAAACTTAAATTTTGATGACAGTTTCTTTCACACGTTATGTACGTGAAAGAGTACTGGGCTGGGTTGCAGGAAAGTAAGAGACGTCGAACGGGTTGTAGCAAATTGCGGCTACTGGCCCAGGTCACGAACTGTTGCGACCCATGCAAACACAGTGCAGTGACTCTACGCCAACTCTCGAGCGAAAAACAAGCCCTGCGCCGCGGTGAAAATCAGGCTTTTCCGAAGCTTCGAGCGATTTGCCCGAAGCGGCATGGCGCCTGGCCTGGCGCTATGTTCAGAAGTTATTGGGCAGGTTCGAAAACGAATATGCCGAACCTGCCCAAACCCTTCAATCAACCGCGGTAGTAACGCTGTGCCACGAAAGGCATTTTGCTGACTCTAAGGGCAACTTGCTTGCCACGCACGACAGCGAACAGCGCCGTGTCCAGTGCCGCATGTTCGGTATCGACATAGCCCATCGCCACCGGTGCGCCGAGCGTCGGGCCAAATCCACCGCTGCACACCTGGCCAACCATTTTGCCGGTGCCGTCGACAATCTCGGCACCCTCGCGCACCGGGGTGCGTTCCTGCGGCAGCAGGCCTACGCGCTTGCGTGCAACGCCTTGTTGCTGCTGGGCGAATACGGCTGCGGCGCCGGGGAAACCACCGGCACGTGCGCCGTCGGCACGGCGTACCTTGGAGATCGCCCACAGCAGGCTGGCCTCGATCGGCGTGGTGGCGCTATTCATGTCGTGGCCGTACAGGCACAGGCCGGCTTCCAGGCGCAGCGAATCGCGCGCACCGAGGCCGATCGGCTGCACTTCCGGCTCGGCCAGCAGGTGACGGGCCAAGGCTTCGGCGGCGGTCGCCGGTACCGAGATCTCGTAGCCGTCTTCACCGGTGTAGCCCGAACGGCTGACGAAGCATTCGCTGCCCAGCAAGGTGACCGGGCGCAACTGCATGAAGGTCATGCCGGCCACTTCCGGCGCCAGGCGCTCCAGTACCTTGACCGCCGCCGGGCCTTGCAGGGCCAGCAGCGCGCGCGCTTCGAACAGCGGCTCGATCTCGCACTGCGCGCCGATGTGCTGGCGCAGGTGGGCCAGGTCCTGGTCCTTGCAGGCGGCGTTGACCACCAGGAACAGGGTGTCGTCGCCCAGGTTGGCGACCATCAGGTCGTCAAGAATACCGCCCTGTTCGTTGGTGAACATGGCATAGCGCTGCATGCCCACCGGCAGGTCGATGATGTCCACAGGCACCAGGGTTTCCAGCGCGCGGGCCGCATCGCTGCCGCGCAGGACGATCTGGCCCATGTGCGAGACGTCGAACAGGCCGGCCTGCTCGCGGGTGTGCAGGTGCTCCTTGAGCACCCCCAGCGGGTACTGCACCGGCATGTCATAGCCGGCGAACGGCACCATGCGTGCGCCCAGTTCGAGATGCAGGGCGTGCAGTGGGGTCTTGAGCAGTGTTTCGGACATCGGTGACTCCTTGGTTTTTGTTCGGGTCAACATTCGATGATGTTGACGGCCAGACCGCCGCGGGCGGTCTCCTTGTATTTGCTTTTCATGTCGGCGCCGGTCTGGCGCATGGTGCGGATGACCTTGTCGAGCGAGACGTAATGTTGCCCGTCGCCGCGCAGGGCCATGCGCACCGCATTGATCGCCTTCACCGAGCCCATGGCGTTGCGCTCGATGCAGGGCACCTGGACCAGCCCGCCGATGGGGTCGCAGGTCAGGCCCAGGTTGTGTTCCATGCCGATCTCGGCGGCGTTCTCCACCTGCTGCGGGGTCCCCCCCATCACCTCGCACAAGGCCCCGGCGGCCATCGAGCAGGCCACGCCGACCTCGCCCTGGCAGCCCACTTCGGCGCCGGAAATCGACGCGTTCTCCTTGTACAGAATGCCGATCGCCGCTGCGGTGAGCAGGAAGCGCACCACCCCATCCTCGTTGGCGCCGGGGACGAAGCGCATGTAGTAGTGCAGCACCGCGGGCACGATGCCGGCCGCGCCATTGGTCGGCGCCGTGACCACGCGCCCGCCGTAGGCGTTTTCCTCGTTCACCGCCAGGGCGTACAGGTTGACCCAGTCGAGCACCGACAGCGCATCGCGCAGGCTGGCTTCCGGGTGCTGGCTGAGCTGGCGGTACAGCGCCGGCGCGCGGCGCTTGACCTTCAGCCCACCCGGCAGGATGCCCTCGTGGCGGCAACCGGCCTCGACGCAGTCCTGCATCACCTGCCAGATGCGTAACAGCCCGGCGCGGGTTTCGGCCTCGGGGCGCCATGCCGCTTCGTTGGCCAGCATCACCTGGCTGAACGAAAACTGTTGCGCGGCGCAATGCCCGAGCAGCTGCTTGCCGGTCTTGAACGGGTAGGGCAGCACGGTGCTGTCCTCGACGATGCGGTCGTGGCCGGCGGCCTCTTCATCGACCACGAAGCCGCCACCCACCGAGTAGTACTCGCGGCTGCGGATCTGCAGCCCGGCCGCATCGAAGGCACGGAAGATCATGCCATTGGGGTGGTAGGCCAGCGGCTTGCGGATCATCGCCAGGTGCTGTTTTTCGACGAATTCGATCTCATGCTCGCCAAGCAGGCGCAGGTGACCGCTGTCGCGGATCGCCTTGAGGCGGGCGGGGATGCTTTCGGTATCGACGGTGTCCGGGTGCTCGCCTTCAAGCCCGAGCAGCACGGCCTTGTCGCTGCCGTGGCCCTTGCCGGTGGCGCCGAGCGAGCCATACAGCTCGGCCTTGACGCTGACCGTGCCGGCCAGCAGGCCGTCGCGGCGCAGCCCTTCGGCGAAGCGCGCGGCGGCGCGCATCGGCCCGACCGTATGGGAGCTGGAGGGGCCGATGCCGATCTTGAACAGGTCGAAGACGCTCAGGGACATAGTGTTACCTCCTCGAGGGATAACCTGTGGGAGCGGGCTTGCCCCGCGAATGCGTCAGCACTGACAACATCGTCACCTGATCTGAAGCTATCGCGGGGCAAGCCCGCTCCCACGACAGCTCCAACACCAATTGAAAGCGCTATCAGACGTCCTGATAGTTCTCGATCGACGGGCAGGCGCAGACCAGGTTGCGGTCGCCGAACACGTTGTCGACGCGGCCGACCGGTGGCCAGTACTTGCTTTCCACCAGGCTCGGCAGCGGGTAAACCGCCTGCTCGCGGCTGTAGCCGTGGGTCCACTCGCCGGCCAGCTCCGCCGCGGTGTGCGGGGCGTTTTTCAGCGGGTTGTCGTCCTTGTCCAGGCTGCCGTTCTCCACGGCGCGGATCTCTTCGCGGATCTGGATCATGGCGTTGCAGAAGCGGTCCAGTTCCTCTTTCGATTCGCTCTCGGTCGGCTCGATCATCAGCGTGCCCGCTACCGGGAACGACATGGTCGGGGCGTGGAAACCAAAGTCGATCAGGCGCTTGGCCACGTCGTCGACGCTGATGCCGCTGGTGTCCTTGAGTGGGCGCAGGTCGAGGATGCACTCATGCGCCACCAGGCCGTTGCCGCCGGTGTACAGCACAGGATAGTGCTCTTCCAGGCGACGGGCGATGTAGTTGGCGTTGAGGATCGCCATCTGCGAAGCGCGCTTGAGCCCGGCGCCACCCATCATGCGAATGTACATCCAGGTGATCGGCAGGATGCTCGCGCTGCCGAACGGTGCGGCGCATACCGCGCCAGCGGTGTTTTCAAGCGTAGCGTGGCCCGGCAGGAACGGTGCCAGGTGCGCTTTGACACCGATCGGGCCGACGCCCGGGCCGCCGCCGCCGTGGGGGATGCAGAAGGTCTTGTGCAGGTTCAGGTGCGACACGTCGCCGCCGAACTTGCCCGGGGCGCACAGGCCGACCATGGCGTTCATGTTGGCGCCGTCGATGTACACCTGGCCGCCGTTGTCGTGGATGATCGCGCAGATCTCGCCGATGGCTTCTTCAAACACGCCATGGGTCGACGGGTAGGTGATCATGATCGCGGCCAGGCGTTCGCGGTGCTCGAGGGCCTTGGCGCGCAGGTCGTCGATATCGACGTTGCCACGGGCGTCACAGGCGGTCACCACCACACGCATGCCGGCCATGTGGGCGGTGGCCGGGTTGGTGCCGTGGGCCGAGGACGGGATCAGGCAGATATCGCGGTGGCTGTCGCCACGGCTGCGGTGGTAGGCGCGGATCGCCAGCAGGCCTGCGTATTCACCTTGCGAGCCGGCGTTGGGCTGCAGCGATACGGCGTCGTAGCCGGTGGCCGCGCAGAGCATGGCTTCGAGCTCGCTGGTCATCTGCAGGTAGCCCTGGCTTTGCGCGGCCGGGGCGAACGGGTGCAGGTTGCCGAACTCAGCCCAGGTCACCGGGATCATCTCGCTGGCGGCGTTGAGCTTCATGGTGCACGAGCCCAGCGGGATCATGGTGCGGTCCAGCGCCAGGTCCTTGTCGGCCAGGCGGCGCAGGTAGCGCATCAGCTCGGTTTCGCTGTGGTAGCGGTTGAACACCGGGTGCTCGAGGATGGCGGACTGGCGCAGCAGGCCGCTCGGCAGGCGCCCGACGATGGTCGGGGCCAGGGTGGCGAAGTCCGGGGCGGCCTGGCCGTCGGCGAACAGTTGCCACAGGGCTTCGACATCGGCCTGGCTGCTGGTTTCATCCAGCGACAGGCCCAGGTGGTCGGCGTCGATCTGGCGCAGGTTGATGCCCTGGGCGCGGGCCTTGTCGTGCAGGGCTGCGGTCGCGCTGCCAGTATTCAGCGTGACGGTATCGAAGAACTCGCGGGTGAGCACTTTCACGCCCAGTTTCACCAGGCCGGTGGCCAGGATCGCGGTCAGCGCGTGGGTGCGTTCGGCGATTTGCTTGAGGCCGGCCGGGCCGTGGTACACGGCATACATGCTGGCAATGTTGGCCAGCAGTACCTGGGCGGTGCAGATGTTGCTGGTGGCTTTCTCGCGGCGGATGTGCTGCTCGCGGGTCTGCATGGCCAGGCGCAGGGCGCTCTTGCCGAAGCGGTCGATCGACACGCCGACCAGGCGGCCTGGCATGTCGCGTTTGAACGCGTCACGGGTGGCGAAGTAGGCCGCGTGCGGGCCACCGAAGCCCAGGGGCACGCCGAAGCGCTGGGCGCTGCCGATGGCCACGTCGGCCTCGAACTCACCGGGCGGGGTCAGCAGGGTCAGGGCCAGCAGGTCGGCGGCCACGGCCACCAGGGCGCCGGCGGCGTGGAACTGCTGCACCACGGCGCGGTAGTCGAACACGTCACCGTTGCTGGCCGGGTACTGCAGCAGGGCGCCGAAGTAGGCGCTGGCGTCGCTCAGTTCACGCTCGTCGCCCACCACCACGTCGATACCCAGCGGTTCGGCGCGGGTGCGCAGCACGTCGAGGGTTTGCGGGTGGCAGTGCCTTGAGGCGAAGAAGGCATGGCTGGCCTTGTTCTTCGACAGGCGCTTGCAGAAGGTCATTGCTTCGGCGGCGGCGGTGGCTTCGTCGAGCAGGGAGGCGTTGGCGATCGGCAGGCCGGTCAGGTCGCTGATCAGGGTCTGGAAGTTCAGCAGCGCTTCCAGGCGGCCTTGGGAGATTTCTGGCTGGTAGGGAGTGTAGGCGGTGTACCAGGCCGGGTTTTCCAGCAGGTTGCGCAGGATCGGCGCCGGGGTGTGAGTGTTGTAGTAGCCCTGGCCGATGTAGCTCTTGAACAGCTGGTTCTTGGCGGCGATGGCTTTCAGTGCGGCGAGGGCATCGGCCTCGCTCTGGCCGTCTTCGCTGCCCAGCACGCTGGTGCCCTTGATGCTGTCGGGGATGACCGCAGCGCTCATGGCTTCCAGCGAGTCGAAACCGAGGGTGGCGAGCATGGCCTGCTCGTCAGCGGCGCGTGGGCCGATGTGACGGGCGATGAATTCGTTGGCGGTGCCGAGGTTGATGGTCATGGCAGGTTCCTCAGGCGTCGTCGTTGGCTTTGAGCAGGCGGTCGTAGGCGTCCTGGTCGAGCAGGGCAGCCACTTCGTTCATGTCGGCGGGGATGAAGCGGAAGAACCAGCCTTCGCCCAGCGGGTCTTCGTTGACCAGCTCGGGTTGATCGTTGAGGCCGTCGTTGACCGCGACCACTTCACCGCTCAGGGGCATGTACACGCCGCTGGCCGCCTTGACCGACTCCACGGTGGAGGCTTCGGCGCCTTTGTCGTACTGCTGCAGTTCCGGCAGTTGCACGTAGACCACATCGCCAAGGGCGTTCTGGGCGTAGGCGGTGATGCCCACGGTGACGCTGCCGTCGGCTTCGACGCGCAGCCATTCGTGATCTTCGGTGAAACGCAACTCGCTCATGGGAATTCCTCGGGAAGCAGGGGGCGTTGGCGCGGTAGGCCCGCGCTCTTAAGGTTGGAATTCCCTTAGCAATAATGCGGCCAGTATGAATAAATCTAATTAAATCAATGACTTAAATATTTCTAGTAAGAGTTTTGTCATGCATGTGGAATGAAATCGATACACAGCCGACTGGATTCAAAAGCACTTGAGGATCAAACCCTTGCGCAGGCGCACTCGAATGGGTGTGTATTGATTTCGATACGATGTACTTGTTTCGTTACACATAAAAGAAGGCGGCGCCTAAGCGCCACCTTCTGGGGGAACGAGCAGATGTGGGTGGAGCGCACTACGCAGCGGCGATTCCCAGAGCCGTAGGCGAGGGGAACAGGCGCACGCTCAACTGATCAGCCGACGCTGAACAAGGGCAAGGCAAGGTACAGCTTGATCACGATGACATTGATGATGTCGATGAAGAACGCGCCCACCATCGGCACCGCAAGGAAGGCCAGTTGCGAAGGCCCGTAGCGTTGGGTGATCGCCTGCATGTTGGCGATGGCCGTCGGCGTGGCGCCGAGGCCGAAGCCGCAATGGCCGGCCGCCAGCACTGCCGCATCGTAGTTGCGGCCCATGATCCGGAAGGTCACGAAAATCGCGAACAGCGCCATGACCAGCGTCTGCGCGGCCAACAGGACGAGGAAGGGCAAGGCCAGGGCGGCGAGGTCCCACAGCTTGAGCGACATCAGCGCAATTGCCAGGAACAGCGACAAGCTGACATTGCCCAGCACTGAAACCTCCCGTTCGAACACCTGGTACACGCCCAGCGTCGACAAACCGTTGCGCAGGATCACGCCGACGAACAGCACGCAGACGAAGGTCGGCAACTCGAAGGCGGTGTCATGCAGCGCACCATTGAGCTGGGTGCCGGCCAGCAGGCTGATGGCGATCAGGGCGATGGTTTCGATGAGGGAAAAGGGCGTGATCAAGCGCTCCTTGTCGGGTTGTTCGAAGCCTTTGGGCAGCCGGGGAGGTTGCTGTTCGAAGCCAGGCGTCTTGACCCCGGCAATCAGCAGGCGCGCGACGGGGCCACCGATCAGGCCCCCCAGCACCAGGCCGAACGTTGCCGAGGCCATGCCAAGTTCCGTGGCCGAGGCCAGGCCGAACTTCTCACTGAAGGTCGCGCCCCACGCGGCACTGGTGCCATGGCCGCCAGATAAGGAAATGGAGCCGGACAGCAGGCCCATCAACGGGTCGAGCCCCAACGCCTTGGCCAGCCCGATGCCCAGGGCGTTCTGCACGACCAGCAGCCCGGCGACCGCCAA
Organism: Pseudomonas sp. GZD-209; assembly: GCF_049310485.1. Lineage (NCBI taxonomy): Bacteria > Pseudomonadati > Pseudomonadota > Gammaproteobacteria > Pseudomonadales > Pseudomonadaceae > Pseudomonas > Pseudomonas sp. GZD-209. The sequence continues at coordinate 16,527 of NZ_JBMOWQ010000042.1, read as the reverse complement.
CAGGAATACGCCGACGACGCGCCCGCCCTTCTTCAGGCTGGCGATGTCTGCGTTCAAGCCGATGGTGGCGAAGAACGCCAGCATCAGCGGTGTTTGCAACGAGGTGTCGAACTGAATCCGAACATCAAGGCCGCGTAGCGCCAACAGCAGCAGGGCAACCACCAGGCCGCCGGCTACCGGTTCGGGAATGTTGTAGGTGCGCAGGAAACCGACCCGTTTGACCAGGCCGCGTCCCAGCAGAAGGACCAGCGAAGCGGCCACCAGCGTTCCATAGAAATCGAGCTCAAGCATTCAACGTACTCTTCCTTAAAAACCGGGGCGAAAACCGCAATGCCCCATGAACAGAGCCCGGTATGGTACGCGGCGGCGTTTAGGAAGTTGGGGGTGTACGGGTAGGGTAAGTCTGAGAATGCCTTCGCTATTTTCTGATTGGTCGTCGAGTTCGATGGCAACGCTCAGGCCTTGCCGGGAATTCCGTACTTGCGCAGGCGCTGGGCAATGGCGGTGTGCGAGGTCTGCAGCCGCCCGGCCAACTGCCGGGTCGACGGATAGCTGGCATACAGCCGTTGCAACAGCTCGCGCTCGAAATCGCCGACGGCCTGGTCCAGGCTCGCCACTTCGCCGTCCTGCCCGCGCGCCACCGAGGTGCCGGCGATGTCCAGGTCGCCGATATCCACCACGTTGCTTTCGCAGATGGCCGCCGCGCGGAAGATCACGTTCTGCAGCTGGCGCACATTGCCCGGCCAGGGGTTGGCCAGCAGCGCCGCATGGGTGGCTGGCGCCAGTCGGCACTGTGGCCGCTGGATCTGGGTGCAGGCCTGCTGCATGAAGTAGTGCGCCAGCAGCAGGATGTCCTGGCCGCGCTCGCGCAGCGGCGGCACTTGCAGGTTGAGTACGTTGAGGCGATAGAACAGGTCTTCGCGGAAGCTACCTTCGGTGACCATCTGCTCAAGGTTGCGGTGGGTGGCGCTGATGATGCGCACGTCCACCTTCACTTCGCGGTCGCCACCGACCCGGCGGAAGCTGCCATCGCTGAGGAAGCGCAGAAGCTTGGCCTGCAGGTAGGGCGACATCTCGCCGATCTCGTCGAGGAACACCGTGCCCTGGTTGGCCAGCTCCATCAGCCCCGGCTTGCCGCCGCGCTGGGCGCCGGTGAAGGCGCCCGGGGCATAGCCGAACAGCTCGCTCTCGGCCAGGCTCTCGGGCAGGGCGGCGCAGTTGAGGGCCAGGAAGGGCGCGGCATGGCGGCTGCTGATGGCATGGCAGGCGCGGGCCACCAGCTCTTTGCCGGTGCCGGTTTCGCCGTGCACCAGCAAGGGGGCGTCGAGGGCCGCCACGCGCAGGGCGCGGGCCTTGAGGGTGCGAATGGCCGGCGAGTCGCCGAGCATGGCGTCGAAGCCTTCGGCGTGATCGTGGTGCAGCGCCGACAGCCGCTCGCCCATGCGGTTGGGCGGGTACAGGGTGAGCAGCCCGCCGGCATTGGTGATCGGCGTGGCGTCGAGCAGCAGGCTCTGGCCATTGAGCTGCATCTCGCGCATGGGCAGGTGGAAATTGTTGTCCAGCAGGGCCTGGAGCAGGCCGGTGTCGCCGAACAGCTCGGCCAGGGAGCGCCCGGCCGACTCGCGCCCGCACAAGGCGATCAGCGCCGGGTTGGCCAGCAGCACTTTGCCGGCGCTGTCCACCGCCAGCACCGGGTCGCTCATGGCGGCGAGCAGGGCGTCGAGCTGCAGGTGGCGGCGTTGCCCAGGGAGGATGTCGACCACTTCCACCGACTGCACGCCACGCACCTCGAACAGGGCGTCGTGCAGCTCTTCGAGCACGGCGGGGCTGAGGGTCGGGGCGTCGATGTAGACGTTCGGCGGGACCATCTCCACGGCATCGAGGTTGAGGTTGCGGGCACCGAGCAGGGCCAGGACTTCCTGGGTGATGCCGACGCGGTCGATGAAGCTGACGTGGATGCGCATGGGGTAGGCGGTTATGGCCGGGGAGGGCGACAGTATGCCTTGGTGATCGTATGAAGCCTATCGCGGGGCAAGCCCGCTCCCACAGGGATTAAGCCCGCTCCCACAGGGATTCCGGGGCAGCGCTGTAATTGTGGGAGCGGGCTTGCCCCGCGATGAATTCGACTATTCCAGATGTTCAGGCTTGATCGGGTCACCCGACTTCACATCCAGCTTCGCGCGAATGTCTTCGAACATGGCGTCGTACAGCTTGTGCGGCGAGCCAAGGGTCTCGAATTTCTTGGGCGGCTTCAGGTATGCCTGGGCCTTGCGCGTGGTGACGCTGAGGAAGCTGGGCAGCACCTGGTCCTTGGCCAGGAAGAACTTCTCGTCGACCGGCTTGCCCTCGATGCTGCCATGCAGGCGGAACTCGATGCCTCTGCCTTCCTTGGGGTCCTGGGCCACTTCGTAGTTGATGTTCAGGTCGTAGCTGTGGTCGTTGGTGTTCAGCGCGGTGCGCTCGATATGAACGTGACCGGGTTGGTACTGGGCCATGGTGGAAACCTCCGGAAGGTTGAAAACGGCGGGCGACGGGCGCCCGCCAACTGCATTCAACGGTAGCTGATACCCGGCTTGGCGGTGGAAACCCGTGTGCCGGCGGTGCCTTTGACGATGTCTTCGATGTTTTCCAGCGAGCTGATCACCGCGACCTTGCCGGTATGCCGGGCGAAATCGCAGGCAGCCTGCACCTTGGGCCCCATGGAACCGGCGGCGAAGCCCAGCTTTTCGAGCTCGTCGGGGTGGGCCTGGGCAATCGCTTTCTGGGTCGGCTTGCCGTAGTCAATGTAGGCCGCATCGACGTCGGTGGCGATGATCAGAAGGTCGGCTTCCAATTGCTCGGCCAACAGTGCCGAGCACAGGTCCTTGTCGATCACCGCCTCGACGCCCTTGAGCTTGCGGTTTTCGTCGTACAGGGTGGGGATGCCGCCACCACCGGCGCAGATCACGATGCTGCTCTTTTCCAGCAGCCACTTGATCGGGCGGATCTCGAAGATGCGCTTGGGTTTGGGGCTGGCCACCACGCGGCGGTACTTGTCGCCGTCGGGCTTGACCACCCAGCCTTTCTCTTTGGCCAGGCGCTCGGCTTCTTCCTTGGCATACACAGGGCCGATGAACTTGGTCGGGTCCTTGAAGGCCGGGTCATTAGCGTCCACTTCAACCTGGGTGAGCAGGGTGGCGAACGGCACCTCGAAGGCCAGCAGGTTGCCCAGTTCCTGTTCGATCATGTAGCCGATCATGCCTTCGGTCTCGGCGCCGAGCACATCCAGCGGGTAGGCTTCATCCGGCTTGTACGACAGGCTCTGCAGCGACAGCAGGCCGACCTGCGGGCCGTTGCCGTGGGCGATGACCAGTTCGTTACCGGGGTGGATCTTGGCGATCTGTTCGGTGGCGGTGCGGATATTGGCGCGCTGGTTGTCAGCGGTCATCGGCTCGCCACGGCGCAGCAGGGCGTTGCCGCCCAATGCAACAACGATACGCATGGGGAATGTCCTTCAGAGAGACTATGGGGCAAGCCCGCTCCCACAAGGGGTTACAGATCAGCCAGGGTCGACACCAGGATCGCCTTGATCGTGTGCATGCGGTTTTCCGCCTGCTCGAAGGCGATGCACGCCGGCGACTCGAACACGTCATCGGTCACTTCGATGCCGTTGGCCAGGTGCGGGTACTGTTCGGCGATCTGCTTGCCGACCTTGGTGTCGGAGTTGTGGAATGCCGGCAGGCAGTGCATGAACTTGGTGCGCGGGTTGCCGGTGGCCTTCATCAGCTCCTTGTTCACCTGGTAGGGCAGCAGTTGCTGGATGCGTTCGCCCCAGGCTTCGACCGGCTCGCCCATCGATACCCAGACGTCGGTGTGCACGAAGTCCACGCCTTTGACTGCGGCTTTCGGGTCTTCGGTGAGGGTGATGCGCGCACCGCTTTCTTCTGCGTACTTCTGGCAACGCTCGACCAGGTCGTCATGGGGCCACAGCGCCTTGGGCGCGGCGATGCGCACGTCCATGCCGAGCTTGGCGCCGATCAGCAGCAGCGAGTTGCCCATGTTGTTGCGGGCGTCGCCCAGGTAGGCGTAGCTGATGTCGTGCAGCGGCTTGTCGCTGTTCTCGCGCATGGTCAGCACGTCGGCGATCATCTGGGTCGGGTGGTATTCGTCGGTCAGGCCGTTGAACACCGGCACACCGGCGAACTTGGCCAGCTCTTCGACGATCTCCTGCTTGAAGCCACGGTACTCGATGGCGTCGTACATGCGCCCGAGCACGCGGGCGGTGTCCTTCATGCTTTCCTTGTGGCCGATCTGCGAGGAATTGGGGTCGATGTAGGTGACATTGGCGCCCTGGTCGTAGGCGGCGACTTCGAAGGCGCAGCGGGTGCGGGTCGAGGTCTTCTCGAAGATCAGGGCGATGTTGTTGCCCTTCAGGTGCTGCTGCTCGGTGCCGGTGTACTTGGCGCGCTTGAGGTCGCGGGACAGGTCCAGCAGGTAGCGCAGCTCGCGGGTGGTGTGGTGCTCGAGGCTGAGCAGGTTGCGGTTATGGATGTTGAACGCCATGACGGTTCTCCTTGAGTTCGGTAGGTAGCCCGGCCGCCACTTCGTGGGTGCGGCCGGGTGCAATGGGCGTTAGTAATCGATTGGGTCGCGGACGATCGGGCAGGTCATGCAGTGGCCGCCGCCACGGCCCCGGCCCAGTTCGCCGGCGCTGATGGTGATGACCTCGACCCCGGCCTTGCGCAGCAGGGTGTTGGTGTAGGTGTTGCGGTCGTAGCCGATGACCACGCCGGGCTCCACGGCCACCACGTTGTTGCCGTCATCCCACTGTTCGCGCTCGGCGGCGAAGCTGTTGCCGCCGGTTTCGACCACGCGCAGCTTGACCCCCAGCTGTTCGCCGACCACCTCGATGAACGACTTGTTCTCGCGGCGCACGTCCATGCCGTAAGGCTTGCTTTCGTCCGGGCGAATGATGAACGGCACGATCTCCTTGACCACTTCCGGGAAGACCGTGACCAGGTCGCGGTCGCAGAAGCTGAACACGGTGTCCAGGTGCATCGCGGCGCGGGACTTGGGCAGCCCGGCGACGATGACTTTTTCCACCGCGCCCTTGGCGAACAGGTTCTGCGCCAGTTGGCCGATGGCTTGGCGCGAGGTGCGTTCACCCATGCCGATCAGCACGATGCCCTTGCCGATCGGCATCACGTCGCCGCCTTCGAGGGTGGCCTTGCCGTGATCCTTGTCGGGGTCGCCGTACCAGACCTGGAAGTCGGCTTCGGTGAACTGAGGGTGGAATTTGTAGATGGCACTGGTCAGCAGGGTTTCCTGACGTCGCGCCGGCCAGTACATCGGGTTGAGCGTCACGCCGCCGTAGATCCAGCAGGTGGTGTCGCGGGTGAACTGGGTGTTGGGCAGCGGGTCGAGCAGGAAGCTGGAATGGCCGAGGTAGTCGCGGTACATCTTGATCACGCTGGCGCCTTCGCTTTCCGGCAGGTCTTCACCGGCCACGCCGCCGATCAGGAACTCGGCCAGCTTGCGCGGCTCCAGGCTTTCGAGCCAGCCACGCACTTCGTTCTTCAGGCCGACGCCGACGGTGTCATCGGTCAGCTTGCGGTCGAGGATCCATTTCAGCGCCTCGGGGTTCTGCACGGTCTCGGTCAGCAGGTTGTGCATTTCCAGCACTTCGATGCCGCGTTCACGCATCTTGGTGACGAAGTCGAAGTGGTCGCGTTTGGCCTGGTTGACCCAGATGACGTCGTCGAACAGCAGCTCGTCGCAGTTGCTCGGGGTCAGGCGCTGGTGCGCCAGGCCTGGCGAGCAAACCATCACTTTGCGCAGTTTGCCGGCTTCGGAGTGGACGCCGTATTTCTGTTTTTCAGTGGACATGGTTCATTCCTCCAGTAAAGCGAATACAGGTGTTCAAAGGGTCAGGAAGCCGTCGTACAAGCCGTAGGCCGCCACCAGGGCGCCCACCACCACGGCGGCGAAAATCAGTTTTTCGATGCTGGTGAAGATCGGCTGGCCCACTTCGCGCTTGGCCTTGGCGAACAGGATGGCGCCAGGGGCGTACAGCAGGGCCGAGAGCAGCAGGTACTTCACGCCGCCGGCGTACAGCAGCCAGATCGCGTAGACCAGGGCGATGCCGCCGATGATCAGGTCTTTCTTGCGTTCGGCCAGGGCCTGCTCGTAGGTCTCGTTGCGCCAGGCCAGCAGGAAGGCGTAGGCCGCCGACCACAGGTAGGGCACCAGGATCATCGAGGTGGCGAGGTAGATCAGCGACAGGTAGGTGCTGTTGGAGAACAGCGTGATCACCAGGAAGATCTGCACCATGGCGTTGGTCAGCCACAGGGCGTTGGCCGGCACCTGATTGGCGTTCTCGCGGCGCAGGAACTCCGGCATGGTGTGGTCCTTGGCGGCGGCGAACATGATCTCGGCGCACAGCAGCACCCACGACAGCAGCGCCCCCAGCAGCGAGATGATCAGGCCGACGCTGATCAGCACCGCCCCCCAGTGGCCGACCACATGTTCAAGCACGGCAGCCATGGACGGGTTCTGCAGCTTGGCCAGTTCCGGCTGGGTCATCACCCCCAGCGACAGCACGTTGACCAGCACCAGGAACAGCAGCACGGTGACGAAACCGATGACCGTGGCCTTGCCCACGTCGGAGCGTTTTTCGGCGCGGGAGGAGAAGATGCTCGCGCCCTCGATGCCGATGAACACCCACACGGTGACCAGCATCATGTTGCGCACCTGGTTCATCACGCTGCCCAGCTCCGGCGTACCGAGGGCCCAGATATCAGCGGTGAAGATGTCGAGCCGGAAGGCGAACAGGCAGATCAGCGCGAACAGCGCCAGCGGCACGACCTTGGCCACGGTCGTGACCAGGTTGATGAACGCCGCTTCCTTGATGCCGCGCAGCACCAGGAAGTGCACGGCCCACAGCAGGATCGAGGCACCGATCACTGCCGCCGGTGTATTGCCTTCGCCGAAGATCGGGAAGAAATACCCCAGGGTGCTGAACAGCAGCACGAAGTAGCCGACGTTGCCCAGCCAGGCGCTGATCCAATAGCCCCAGGCGGACGAAAAACCCATGTAATCGCCGAAACCGGCCTTGGCGTAGGCGTATACACCGCCGTCAAGATCAGGTTTGCGGTTGGCCAGGGTCTGGAACACAAAGGCGAGGGTGAGCATGCCCACCGCGGTGATGGCCCAGCCGATCAGCACGGCTCCTACGCCGGCGCTGGCGGCCATGTTTTGCGGCAGCGAGAAGATCCCGCCACCAATCATCGAGCCGACGACAAGTGCAACAAGTGCACCTAACTTTAGTTTTGCGGGAGAATCAGACATTTAACGACTCCGTACCAGGAGAAAGTTGACTTCAGAATAAATCTGACGCCTGGGTCATTAGCTGATTTAGATCAGTTCATGCCGACATGAAGGGTTAAAAAGACCCTTCATGTACCTCCTGGAGGATGCCGACAGCTTTGCTGCAAGCCTTGTGCACTGGCACCTCCGTGTCCATCTAGAGCAAACGCTCCGTTTTGCCTGCGCTATGAAGCTAGCCGTTTCTGGATATTTCGCAAATTTTTCACAAGATTGAGTGGTGGCAATGCGCCATGCACGAGAAAGTCCTTTAAAACCCTGGGTGTCGTGCGCTTTTAGTTAGACAAAGGAGTTATGAGTGAACTAGCTTTAATGTCCTGCATTAATATAAATATGCTGTAACATTTATATGCGTTAGATCGAAATTTCATGTTCAGCAAGGGGTAGAAGGGGAGAAGCGCCATGAGCGAACCGGGACAGAAGCTGCGCCTAGGCGCCCTGATCGCGCTGGTGGTCGGCTCGATGATTGGCGGGGGGATCTTCTCGCTGCCGCAGAACATGGCGGCGCGCGCCGACGTCGGTGCCGTGCTGATCGGCTGGAGCATCACCGCGGTGGGCATGCTGGCGCTGGCCTTCGTGTTCCAGACCCTGGCCAACCGCAAGCCGGAACTGGACTCGGGGGTGTACGCCTACGCCAAGGCCGGCTTCGGCAACTACATGGGCTTTTCGTCCGCCTGGGGCTACTGGATCAGCGCCTGGCTGGGCAACGTCGGTTACTTCGTGTTGCTGTTCAGCACCCTGGGGTTCTATTTCCCGGCGTTCGGTGAGGGCAATACGCCGCTGGCCATCGGTTGCGCCTCGCTGCTGCTGTGGGCGGTGCATTTTTTGGTGCTGCGCGGCATCAAGGAGGCGGCGTTCATCAACCAGGTGACCACCGTGGCGAAGGTGGTGCCGCTGCTGATGTTCATCGTGATTGCCGCATTCGCTTTCCGTGCCGATATCTTCACCCGCGACATCTGGGGCTTGAGCAATCCCAAGTTCGGCAGCGTGCTGGAACAGGTGCGCAACATGATGCTGGTGACGGTGTTCGTGTTCATCGGCATCGAGGGCGCCAGCGTGTATTCCGGCCGTGCCGAGCGCCGATCGGACGTGGGCAAGGCCACGGTGGTCGGCTTTCTCGGGGTGCTGGCGCTGCTGGTGCTGGTCAACGTGCTGTCGCTGGGGGTGATGACCCAGCCGGAACTGGCCGGGTTGCAGAACCCGTCGCTGGCCTCGGTGCTGGAACACATCGTCGGGCCGTGGGGCGCGCTGTTGATCAGCATCGGGCTGGCGGTGTCGCTGCTGGGCGCGCTGTTGTCCTGGGCGCTGCTGTGCGCCGAGATCCTCTTCGCCACCGCCCGCGACAAGACCATGCCGCGCTTCCTTGCCCGGGAAAACGCCAACCATGTGCCGGCCAATGCGCTGTGGCTGACCAACGTGATGATCCAGGGTTTCCTGTTGATCACGCTGTTCTCGGCGGGGACCTACACCAGCCTGATCTACCTGGCGTCATCGATGATCCTGGTGCCGTACTTCTGGTCGGCGGCCTATGCGGTGTTGCTGGCGTTGCGTGGCGACAGCTACCAAGGCCAGCCTGGCGTGCGCCGCAAGGACTTGCTGGTGGCGCTGATCGCCTTGCTGTACGCGGTCTGGCTGCTGTATGCCGGTGGGCTCAAGTACGTGCTGCTGTCAGCGTTGCTGTACGCGCCGGGGGTGATCCTGTTCGCCCGGGCCAGGCACGAGCAGGGGCTGGCGCTATTCACCTCGTGGGAAAAGCTGATCTTCGCGGGGGTGCTGGCGGGCGCGGGGCTGGCAGCGTATGCGTTGTATTCGGGGCTGTTGAGTTTGTGAAACGCGCAGTTGCCAGGTGACACGCTTGCTGTAGGAGCGGCCTTGTGCCGCTCCTACAGGGAATGCGCGTTGAGCGGTACAAGATGCGTGTTGAGTGGTCACCACTGAGCAGTGGCCGAACCCAGCTCGCAACTCCCTCGTGCCCATGCCATCACCGCCGTGCCCACCTGCAGCGGCCCTTTGATCCGCTGCGCCGCACCCCATGGCGTGTGCTCGATGTGCGGCTCGAGGTCTGCGGACGTCTCCGCCGCCAGCGGCAGGTCCTCTTCCACCGTTCCGCGTTCGACCAGCAGTGCCGCGGTACGCGCCAGCGACAGCCGTGCCTGGCACCCCTGGCCGCTGCGTAAACGCTCGGTCAGCGCGCGGATCGCCTCCGCCGCCATCAGGTAGCCGGTGGCATGGTCCAGCGCCTGCACCGGCAGCGGCACAGGCCGATCCGCTTGCTGCCAGCGCATGCCTTCGTGGGCGATGCCGGTGCTCATCTGCACCAGGCTGTCGAAGCCGCGGCGGTCCTGCCAGGGGCCGCCCCAGCCATAGGCGTTCAGGCCCACATCGATAAGGCCGGGGTTGAGCTGGCGGCGACGTTCGGCACCTATACCCAGCCGTTCGAGCGCATCGGCGCGGTAACCGTGGACCAGGATATCGGCCTCGCTGAGCAGGCGTTCGAATACCTGGCGATCAGCCTGCGCCCGCAAATCCAGGCGCGCACAGCGCTTGCCCAGGGTGACTTCCGCTGCCAGCGAAGGCTCGTCCCAGCCGGGTGGGTCGAGGCGCAGTACCTCGGCACCGAACGCGGCGAGCAAGCGGGTGGCCACCGGGCCGGCGATGATGCGGGTGAGGTCGAGCACCTTCACTCCGGCCAACGGCCTGGCTGGGTTGCCCTGCCAGGCCTGTGCCGGCCCGGCGAAGGCCTGGCGCAGGATCAGCGGTTGTCGGTTGACCGCCTGGCCCTGGGGATGGGCGCACCATTGCGGCCAACTGCGCATGCGCGCCGCGCAGCCACCGGCTGCGACCACAGCGGCTTCAAGGTCATCGCCTTGCCATCTGGTCACCTCGCGGGCAACGCTGGCGCGTTCGGCCTGGGTGCCGAGCACCTGCAAGGCAGCGGCACGATGGTGCGGGGCATTGGTGTGCAGGCGGATCCAGCCGTCGCCGGTTGGGTAGTCGCCGGCAATGGCGTCCCACAATGGCGGCAGTTGCCAGCCGTGGGGGCGCAGGCTGGTGTTGAACCAGAATGAGGCCAGGCGGCGGTCGATCTGCACCGCTGGGCAAGCGCCCGTCTGGCTTTCCAGCAGTTTGGCCAGGGCCAGGCCGCAGGCGGCAATACTGGCGGTGGCCAGTTCGCTCACGGCGAACGTCGAGGGCAGTGCGCCGACCCCTTGCCAGCGCACGGCGGCGGGGTCGAGGCTCAGGGACTGGGCGATGGTGTCGAGCAACGGCTGCATGCAGGGTCCTCCTTGCTGGGCCCTATTGCAGTACATCCGCCAGCACAGTGCAAACCCCTCAGCGTTGCAGCTCGACCGACCCCGGCGTGGTCGGCCGCTCCGGGCGCGACCAGATCCACAGGTTGCCCAGGGTCATGCCGGCGATGGCCAGGTAGACCGGCCAGTGGTGCTCGAGAAAGGTCAGCATCAGCCCCGCGCACAGCAGCATGCTCAGGGTCGCGCTGACCTTGGCGCGACGCTGGATCACCCGGCCATTGCGCCAGTTGTACAGGATCGGCCCGAACAACCGGTGGTTCTCCAGCCAGGCGGACAGCCGCGGCGAACTGCGGGTGGCGGCCCAGGCGGCGAGCAGGATGAACTCGGTGGTCGGCAGGCCGGGGATGACGATGGCAACCAGGCCTACCCCTAAGCTGACATAAGCCAGGATCGCGTAGAGCAGCCGGGACACTTTGGAGCGGGCGAGTCGGGTCATGGTCTCACTACAACGGTGCGGCCGCCCGCGGGCGGCCGGGTGAAGCGTGTCAGGCCAGCACAGCGTCGGTGGCGTAGGCATGCTTGAGCAGCTCGGTGAAGCGCTCGAAGGCGGCGACCGCGCCACGTTCGGCGGCGGCGTCTTCCTCGGGCGACAGGGCCTGGCTGTCGAGAATGCGGGTGAACTGCTTCCAGCCTTCGGCGCGGCCACCTTCCGGTTCGCCCAGGTGGCGGGCACCGAAGCTGTCGGACAGTTCCAGCGCCACGGCGCGCTTGATCAGGAATGCGGCGCCCAGTTTGGAGCCTTCGGAGACGAAGATCCAGCCCAGCGCTTCACCCAGGCTCGGGTTCTGCAGGGCACCGGCGAAGGGCGCCGGCACTTCGGTGTCGAGGTCGGCAAGGTCCAGGCGAGCCTGTTCGGCGCGGCAGCGCGCTGCCAGGTCGGGGACGATGGCGATCAATTGCGGGTCGTTGTACAGGGCCTGCAGTTCCGACTGGAACAGGTACTGGGCGACCACGAAGCGGGCGAAGCTCTCGCGGCTGTCGAATGGCTTGTGCGACTTGACCAGGGCGTCCAGCTCGGTGTGCGGGGCGTGGGTGACCTGGTTCAGGCGCTGGGAGCGCAGGGCGGCGCGCTCGGAGGAGGTGGACATCGGGGGCATCCTTGGGAAATGGGTTGTCTAGTGTTAAGACGAAACAGATGACGCACGACAGTAAAAAAACCTCATCTGGGAAGTTGAATCATTCGTCGGACTGCGAGTTGTGGGAGCGGGCTTGCCCCGCGAAGGTGACACCTCGGTGCCTGGCACGGGCTATGCCCGTGTTCGCGGGTGAACCCGCTCCCACAGTGATCGCGCAGCTGTGCGAATGGCGAGCAAGTCAGTTGCTCGCACAGGCTCGCAAGTTCAAAGCGTTCTAATCAGATATCCCACACCACATTGATGGCGAAGTTGCGCCCCGGCATGGTCAGGCGGTCGAGGTTGGCCGGCTGGGTCACGCTGGCTTCGCCGATCGAGTCGTAGCCGCGCACGTCATCCCACTGCCAGTACTTCTTGTTGGTGAGGTTGTACAGGCCGGCGTTGACGGTGACGTCCTCGCTCACCTTGTAGAAGCCGGTCAGGTCCAGCACGCCGTAGCCGGGGCTGCGGAACTGCTTGCTGGTGCCGTCGGGGGCGAAGAAGGTGGTGTCGTCGACGCGATCCTTCTGCTTGACCAGGGTCCAGCTGAGCAAGCCGCCGTAGTTCTGCTGCTCGTAGCCCAGGCCGAGCACGGCGGTGAGCGGGTTGACGCTGTTCAGCGGCTGGCCGTTGTCGTCGTTGCGGCCACGGGCATAGGCCACCGAGCCCTGGGTGTACAGGCCTTGCGCGGCACCGAAGTGGTCGAGGTTCAGGCGGCCCTTGAACTCGGCGCCGCGGATGGTGGCGTGCTTGATGTTGTTGGCCTGGAACTTGGCGCCCAGGTTGGACGACAGGATGGCGTCTTCGTTGATGAAGTCGCGGTACTTGTTATAGAACACCGCCACGTCGAAGTTGCCGGCGTCGAAATTGCCGCGCAGGCCGGTCTCGTAGCTCTTGCTCTTTTCCGGCTCCAGGTCAGGGTTGGGCTGCACGCTGTAACCCAGGCCCGGGTTGTCGAAGCGGCCGTACATGGCCTTGGCGGTCGGGGTGCGGAAGCCCTCGGCGTACTGGCCGTACCAGGTGTAGTTGTCGTTGAAGGCGTAGGTGACCCCCAACTTGGGCGATACGCGGTGCCACTTCTTGGCCGAGTCGTCGGCATTGGCGGCACCGGTCACGCTGGTGCTCTGCACGCCGCGCAGGAATTCGTCGGTGAACTTGGGCTCCATGCGGGTGTAGTCGTAGCGGGCGCCCGGCAGGAAGGTCCAGTTGTTCCAGCGGATCTCGTCCTGGGCGAACAGGCTGTAGGTGTTCACGGTCGGGTCGGGGAAGTCGCTGACCGGTACCTGGCCATCGCGTGCGCTGATCTGGCCGACGGCTCTGCAGGAACCGCCGACGTTCAGGCAGGTGCCGACGCCCTGGCGGATGCCGCTGATCTTCTCGTGCTTTAGGGTGGTGCCATAAGTCAGCAGGTGCTCGGTGGCGCCAATGCTGAAGGCTTTGTCCAACTGGGCGTCAAGGACCCACTGGCGGTCCTTGTAGGTGGTCTGGCGGTCTCGGAACACCTGGCGGCCGGCGGCGAAGTACAGCTCGTCGGTGCGCTGGTCGGTCTTGGCGATCTGGTAGTTGAGGCTCCACTTGAGGTGGTCGGCGACCAGGCTGTCGAGGCCGAATTCATGATTGATGCCGAAGCGTTCACGGGTGACGGTGTCGTTGCCCTGACGCATGCGGTATGAGTTCGAGGCGCCGAAACCGGGAATGAACGGCCCGCCCACGGAGCTCAGGATGTTCTGGTCGCGGTCGTCCTTGTAGTGCTCGTAGGTCAGGCCCAGGCGGGCGTCGTCGGCGTAGTTCCAGCCCAGTTTGGCCAGCACGTTGGTGGTGCGCACGTCCTCGGGGTTGGCTTCGGTGCGGGCCAGGCCGCTGCCGCCGTGCTCGCCGTAGGACTCGGTCTCGTGGCCGTTGCGCTGGCTCAGGTGCAGCAGGCCGTCGAAGTCGGCGTGGCGGCCTGCGACGGTGGCGGACGTCAGCCAGCTCTCGTCGGCGGAGCTGTAGCCGGTCTTCAGGCGTGCGCCGACATCCTTGCCGGGCTTGATGATGTCTTCAGGGTCGAGGGTGAAGTAGCTGACCGCGCCGCCGATGGCGTTGCTGCCGTACAACACCGAGGCCGGGCCGCGCAGGATCTCGACGCGCTTGACGATTTCCGGGTCGACGTAGTTGCGCTGGGTCTGGGCGTAGGGGCCGTAGAAGAAGCTGTCGGGGATCGACACGCCGTCTACCTGGGTGAGGATGCGTTCACCGTCGATGCCGCGGATGTTGTAGCCGTTCAAGCCGCTGCGCTGGCCAACGCCGCCGACCGAAACGCCCGGCTCGTAGCGCACCAGGTCCTTGATGTCGTTGACGTTCTGCCGGTCCAACTGCTCGCGGGTCTGCACGCTGACGGTGCTGGGCACCTGGCTGACCTCCTGGGCGCTACGGGTGGCGCTGACGGTCATCTGTTGCAGGGCAATGGCACTGCCCGCCTGGCGTTCGAGCACCACGTTGGCGTTGTCGATCTTGCGATAGGCCAGGCCAGTGCCGTGCAGCAGGCGTTGCAGGGCCGCTTCCGGGGCCAGCGAGCCCTGCACCCCTGGCGAGGCCACGCCTTCGGCCAGCTCGGCGTTGAAGCCGACCTGCCAACCAGTGACCTGGCTGAACGCATTGATCGCCGAAACCAGCGGCTGCTGGGCAATGGCGAAGCGGTAGTCGCCCATGCGCGGGCTGCTTGCCTGGGCAGGCTCCACGGCCAGGGCCGGCAGGCTGCAGGCGCCGCTGGCGAGCAGGGCAAGGGTCAGCAAGGACAGCTGCCCGTGGCGGCGGGAAGGGGTGAACGGGCGGGTTGGACCTGTGGACATCGAAAGCGCTCCCTGTCGCGCGAGGGGTTATAGGCGTGGACTGTTGTCGTTATCGAACGAGAATCAGTTGCATTGGCTATAACGAGACGTGCTGCCTACAGGGGTCGCGTAAAAAAACTTGTTGGCTTAGTTGAGAATCACCACGGCAGGGTATTCATGCAGCTGCGCCGAGGTGATGTGGGCGAGGGCGCGCAGGGTTTGCAGGGGCTGGTCGAGGCGGTAGTTACCGGTGACCGCGACCTGCTCCAGCTGCGCATTGCGGCTGATGATCCAGCCTGGGTAGTAGCGCTGCACTTCGGCGATGACCTGGCCCAGCGGGCAGTTTTCGAACACCAGGCGGCCTTCGACCCAGGCCAGTTCCTTGTTCAGGTCGACGCGCTGGCGCTGGCCGAAGCCCTGGGGGCCGACACTGATGCTGTCGCCAGCGCTCAGGCGGATGCGCTGGTCGCGGGCCCCCTGCAGATCGACGTCGCCACGCTGTACGCGCACCTGCGCTTCGCCGTCCAGGTAGCGCACGGCGAAGTCGGTGTCGCGCACGTTGGCGCGCAGCGGCCCGGCCTGCACTTCCAGCGGCGGCTGGCTGCCGCCGGCGACCTGGAAGTAGGCTTCGCCCTGCAGCAAGCGGGCAACCTGGCGCCCGTCGCGCACATCGCTGGCGAAGGCCGAGTTGGTGTTGAGCAAAATCTTGGCGCCGTCGTCCAGTTGCAGGCGCTGGCGCTCGCCGACCACGGTGAGGTGGTCGGCCTGCAGGCGCACAGGCAGGTTGCCGAAGGTGAACAGCCCGACCAGCAGCACGGCGGCGGTGGCCAGCGGCTTCCAGTGGCTGCGCAGGCGCCCGCCGAGGGAGCGGCGCTGGCGTTGCTGCAATTGCTCGGCGGCCTGGCGCAGCGGCGCACCGTTCCACAGCGCTTCGGCTTCGACGTAGGCTTCGGCGTTTTCCGGCTCGGCGCCCAGCCAGTGCTCGAAGGCCTGGGTGTCTTGGTCAGTGGCGCATTGCAGGCGGATCAGCCAGTCCATCGCCTCCTCGCGGGCACGGGCGCGGGCATCAGGCTCGGCAGGTGTCGGGCGAGGGCTGGGCTGATCGGTCACGAAGGATCCTTGCGGGGGCTTTTTTGCGCATGATCGGCGCAGGCCCGGCACATGGCAAGGGCTTTGCGCAGGTGCGCGGCGAGTGGTCGCGTCACTGGTGCCGAGCGGCGACGCCCATGCAGATGGCCATGATCAGTTTCAGTTCCTTCTGCACGGTGCTGGCCGAGACGTTCAACTGCTCGGCGATTTCCAGGTAGCTGGCGCCATGCAGGCGGCTCTGGATGAAGATGCGCTGCTGGCGCTCGGTCAGCTGGCCAAGGCTTACGCTCAGGTGCTTGAGCAGTTGCTCGGCGTGGGCGGCATCCTCGCTGCTGCCGGCGGGCGCGGCGACGTTGTGCAGCACTTGCTCGGGCACGTCGTCGACCAGGGTGCGTGCCTGCACCCGGCGGGCGCGCAGGTGGTCCAGGGCGAGGTTGCGCGCGGTCTGGAACACGAAGGGTTCAAGGTGCTCGATCGGCCGCTCGCCCAGGGCACGGGTGACCCGCAGGTAGGTTTCCTGCAGCAGGTCCTCGGCGGTGCTGGGGTTGCCGACCATGCGTTGCAAGGTGCGCAGCAGGCTGAGGCGCTGGGTGAGGAAGACTGAATTGAACCGGGATTGACTCACGGGGGAACCTGGCCACTTTGGGGTGAATGATAATGCTTATCATCCATGTGGCAGGTCAAGCGCTGAAATGTCACGAACAGGTAAAGATTGCGCTTTGCACGTGGGGCGGTGGGCGTGGGGGGGGGGGGGGGGGGGGGGGGGGGGGGGGGGGGGGGGGGGGGGAGGGGGGGGGTGGGGGGGGGGAAGGGGAGGCGCAACCCCAAAAAACGGGGGGGGGG
>NZ_JBMOWQ010000041.1:0-9442 GCF_049310485.1 Pseudomonas sp. GZD-209 | reverse complement strand
TGGTGCTCGTGGTTGCCCTTGCCTCACCCCCCCCCCCCCCCCCCCCCCCCCCCCCCCCCCCCCCCCCCCCCCCCCCCCCCCCCCCCCCGCTCCCACATGGATCGCGCTAACTTGAGGCAGCATCGTACCTGTGGGAGCTGGCGTGCCAGCGATGAGGCCAGCACTGACAACATAAGACAGTTGCTCCCACGCCCACCGGCAAAGTGCTTACTTGGCGCTGAACAGCGCCAGGCAGTTGTCCAGCATGCGGTTGGAGAACGCCCACTCATTGTCGTACCAGGCCAGCACCTTGAGCATGCGGCCGTTGGCGCGGGTGTGGTTGGCGTCGAAGATCGACGACAGCGGGTTGTGGTTGAAGTCGCACGACACCAGCGGCAACGCGTTGTAACCCAGTACCCGCGAATGGCGGCTGGCCTCGAGAAACAGCTGGTTGACCTCCTCTGTGGTGGTCTCACGCTGCAGGTTGACCGTAAGGTCGACCAGCGACACGTTGATCACCGGCACCCTCACGGCCATGCCGGTGAGCTTGCCGGCCAGCTCCGGCAGCACCAGGCCCACCGCCTCGGCGGCGCCGGTCTTGCTCGGGATCATCGACTGGGTGGCGGAGCGCGCGCGGTACGGGTCGGCGTGGCAGACGTCGGTGAGCACCTGGTCGTTGGTGTAGGCGTGGATGGTGGTCATCAGCCCCTGCTCGATGCCGAATTCGCGGTGCAGCACCTGGGCCACTGGCGCCAGGCAGTTGGTGGTGCACGAGGCGTTGGAAATGATCTGGTGCGAGGCGCGCAGCACATCGTGGTTGACCCCGTACACCACGGTGGCGTCGGCGCCCTTGGCCGGTGCGCTGATGATCACCTTGCCGGCGCCGGCGGCCAGGTGCGCGGCAGCCTTGGCGCGCTCGGTGAACAGCCCGGTGCATTCGAACACTACATCGATGGCCAGGGCTTTCCAGGGCAGCTCGGCGGGGTTGCGGATGGCGCTGACGGCAATCCGGTCGCCGTTGACGGTGAGGCTCTCGTGGTCGGCCTCGACCTGTGCATCGAAATGGCCGTGAACGCTGTCGTACTTGAGCAGGTGGGCGTTCATCGCGCTGTCGCCCAGGTCGTTGATGGCGACGACCTGCAGGTCCTGACGGTAGCCGTGCGTGTAGAGTGCGCGCAGGACATTGCGTCCGATGCGGCCGAATCCGTTGATGGCGATGCGTAGGGTCATGGCGTTACCTCTGGCAGTCGGGTGAAGCCTGTGGCAAAAAGGCAGCTTCACTGAAACGGTTTTGTTATTGGAATTACAAGATTATTCACTGCGTGATAGAAAACAAGCCTTTTTAGTGGCAGTATTTTGTTAAATCTACAACGAGTGGCCGGGCAGGCTGCTCCGCGAATGTGCCGGGTACCTTTACTGCAAGCCTAGGCCGCAATCGTTTGGAGGGAAAATGCCCATTGAAGCCGCCCTTACCGTTAGCCTGGAGTCCAGTACATGCATCCGCGCATCCTTGAGGTCACCGCACGGCTGATCGAACGCAGCCGTCCCACCCGTGAACGCTACCTTGAGCTTATCCGCGGCGCGGCCAGTGACGGACCGATGCGCGCCAGCCTGCAATGCGCCAACTTCGCCCATGGCGTGGCCGGCTGCGGTGCCGACGACAAGCAGACCTTGCGCCTGATGAACGCCGCCAACGTGGCCATTGTCTCGTCATATAACGACATGCTCTCGGCGCACCAGCCGTACCTGCACTTCCCCGAGCAGATCAAGCAGGCCCTGCGCGAGGTTGGCTCGGTCGGCCAGTTCGCCGGCGGCGTGCCGGCCATGTGCGACGGCGTGACCCAGGGCGAGCCGGGCATGGAGCTGGCCATCGCCAGCCGCGAAGTGATCGCCATGTCCACCGCCATCGCCCTGTCCCACAACATGTTCGATGCTGCCCTGATGCTGGGCATCTGCGACAAGATCGTCCCTGGGCTGATGATGGGTGCGCTGCGCTTCGGCCACCTGCCGACCGTTTTCGTCCCCGGCGGGCCGATGGTCTCGGGCATCTCCAACAAGCAGAAGGCCGACGTGCGCCAGCGCTACGCCGAGGGCAAGGCCACTCGTGAAGAGCTGCTCGAGTCGGAAATGAACAGCTACCACGGCCCAGGCACCTGTACCTTCTACGGCACCGCCAACACCAACCAGCTGGTGATGGAAGTGATGGGCATGCACCTGCCCGGCGCCTCGTTCGTCAACCCCTACACGCCACTGCGCGATGCCCTCACCGCCGAGGCTGCGCGCCAGGTCACGCGCATGACCAAGGCCAGCGGCAGCTTCATGCCGATCGGCGAGATCGTCGACGAGAAGGCGCTGGTCAACTCGATCGTCGCCCTGCACGCCACCGGCGGTTCGACCAACCACACCCTGCACATCCCGGCCATCGCCCAGGCCGCCGGCATCCAGCTGACCTGGCAGGACATGGCCGACCTGTCCGAGGTGGTGCCGACCCTGTCCCACGTGTACCCGAACGGCAAAGCCGACATCAACCACTTCCAGGCCGCCGGCGGCATGGCCTTCCTCATCCGCGAGCTGCTCGATGCCGGGCTGCTGCACGAGGACGTCAACACCGTGGCCGGCCCAGGGCTGCGTCGCTATACCCAGGAACCGTTCCTCGACAACGGCCAGCTGGTCTGGCGCGAAGGCCCGCAACAGAGCCTCGACGAGAGCATCCTGCGCCCGGTGGCGCGGCCGTTCTCCGCCGAGGGCGGCCTGCGGGTAATGGAAGGCAACCTGGGGCGTGGCGTGATGAAGGTCTCCGCCGTGGCCCCTGAACACCAGGTGGTGGAGGCCCCGGCGCGGGTGTTCCATGACCAGCAGTCGCTGGCCGATGCGTTCAAGGCCGGCGAGCTGGAATGCGACTTCGTGGCCGTGGTGCGCTTCCAGGGCCCGCGCTGCAACGGCATGCCCGAGCTGCACAAGCTGACGCCGTTCCTTGGCGTGCTGCAGGACCGTGGCTTCAAGGTGGCGCTGGTCACCGACGGGCGCATGTCTGGCGCTTCGGGCAAGATCCCGGCGGCCATCCATGTGTGCCCGGAGGCCTTCGACGGCGGCCCGCTGGCGCGAGTGCGCGATGGTGATATCGTGCGGGTCGATGGTGTCGAAGGCACGTTGCGGATCCTGCTGTCGGCCGAGGAAATGGCCAGCCGCGAGCTGGCCGAGCCGCCCAAGGGCAATGACCTGGGCTGCGGTCGCGAGCTGTTCGGCTTCATGCGTGTGGCGTTCAGCTCGGCAGAGAAGGGCGCCAGTGCCTTCACCTCTGGCCTGGAGACTCTCAAGTGAAAGAACTGCTGGTTGGCGACATTGGTGGTACCAACGCACGTTTTGCCCTGTGGCGCGACAACCAGCTACACGCGGTCCAGGTGCTCGCGACCGCTGACTACACCAGCCCCGAACAGGCGATCGAGGCGTACCTGGGCGAACAGGGCATCGCCCGTGGCGGGCTGGCGGCGGTGTGCCTGTCCGTTGCCGGGCCGGTGGATGGCGATGAGTTTCGCTTTACCAACAATCACTGGCGCCTGAGCCGCCGGGCGTTCTGCCAGACCCTGCAGGTCGAGCGGCTGCAATTGATCAACGACTTCTCCGCCATGGCGCTGGGCATGACCCGTTTGCGCGAAGGTGAATATCGAGAAGTCTGCCCGGGCCAGGCCGACCCCTCCCGCCCAGTGCTGGTGATTGGCCCTGGCACCGGCCTTGGCGTTGGTAGCCTCGTGCGTCACGGCGAGCAATGGCTGGCGTTGCCGGGCGAGGGTGGGCATGTCGACCTGCCGGTGGGCAATGCCCGCGAAGCGGCGATTCACCAGGAGATTCAACGCCAGATCGGCCATGTCAGTGCCGAGACCGTGCTCAGCGGTGGCGGGCTGGTGCGTTTGTACCAGGCGCTCTGCGCGCTCGATGGCGACACGCCCAGGCACAAGACCCCGGCGCAGATCACCGATGCAGCACTGGCCAACGAGCCACGGGCGCTGGCGGTGGTCGAGCAGTTCTGCCGCTTCCTCGGTCGGGTGGCGGGCAACAATGTGCTCACCTTGGGCGCGCGCGGTGGGGTCTATATCGTCGGCGGGGTGATTCCGCGTTTTGCCGAGCTGTTCCTGCGCAGTGGTTTTGCCGCGAGTTTTGCCGACAAGGGCTGCATGAGCGGGTATTTCGCCGGGGTGCCGGTGTGGCTGGTGACTGCGGAGTTTTCCGGGTTGCTGGGGGCGGGGGTGGCGCTGCAGCAAGCGTTGGATCATTGAGCGCCATCGCGGGTCAAGCCCGCTCCCACGATTCCCTGTGGGAGCGGGCTTGCCCCGCGATTGGCCCTCACAGCAGACACAAAGATCTGCGCATACAAGAGGACGGACCATGATGACCACTGCCGGCAAATCGATCCTGATGGTCGACGACGACCAGGATATTCGCGAACTGCTGCAAACCTACCTGAGTCGCGCCGGTTTCCAGGTGCAGGCCGAGCCCGACGGTCAGTCCTTCCGCCGGGCACTGGACGCCACCCCCTGCGACCTGGTGATCCTCGACGTGATGCTGCCCGATGAAGACGGCTTCAGCCTGTGCCGCTGGGTGCGCCAGCACCCCCGGCTGTCGCGGGTACCGATCATCATGCTCACCGCCAGCTCCGACGAGGCCGACCGGGTCATCGGCCTGGAGCTGGGCGCCGACGATTACCTGGGCAAACCCTTCAGCCCGCGTGAGCTGCAGGCGCGGATCAAGGCCCTGCTGCGCCGCGCCGACTTCGGCCAGGCCGCACCGGCCAGCCCGGTGCTGGCGTTTGACGACTGGCGCCTGGACACGGTGAGCCACCGGCTGTTCCACCGCGATGGCGAGGAAGTGATCCTCTCCGGCGCCGACTTCGCCCTGCTCAAGCTGTTCCTCGACCACCCCCAACAGATCCTCGACCGCGACACCATCGGCAATGCCACCCGCGGGCGCGAGCCGATGCCCCTGGACCGTATCGTCGACATGGGCGTCAGCCGCTTGCGCCAGCGCCTGCGTGACACCGAAAAACCACCCCGGCTGATCCGCACCGTGCGTGGCAGCGGCTACTTGCTGGCGGCCCATGTCAGCCCGGCCTAGCGAGCGGCGCTGGCGCCTGCTGCCACGCTCTCTGCTGGGGCGCATGTTGCTGCTCACCCTGCTGGTGGTGGTGCTGGCCCAGGGGCTTTCCAGCGTGATCTGGGTCGCCCAGCTGCGCGCCAGCCAGCTGCAGGGCCTGCGGGCCAGCGCCAGCAGCCTGGCCCACTCGATGAGCGCCAGCGTCAGCTACTTCCGTTCGTTGCCGGTGGCCTACCGGCCAATGGTGCTCGACCAGTTGCGCAGCATGGGCGGCACGCGCTTCTTCGTGTCGCTCAACGTCAAGCCGCTGGACATGCCGGTGCTGCCCGTCACCCCGCGCAAGCAGGCGGTGATCGAGGTGTTCCAGCAGGTGCTGCACGAACGCCTCGGGCAGCAGATGGACATCTCGGTGGAGTTCGTCAGCCCCGACGACCTGCGCATCTTCAACAGTGGCCTGAAGCTCGATGAGCTGCCGCGATCGTGGGCGCATTACTCGCTGACCCTCGAACCGCTCAACCCGCCGGTGCTGGTCACCCAGATCCGCCTGGGCGAGGGCGAGTGGCTGTATATCGCCTCGCTGCTGCCCGAGCCCTACACCAGCCTTGAAGCCGAACGCCTGCCACGCCAGCAGATCGGTTTCATTGCCCTGACCACCGCGATGTTGCTGCTGTTCATCGGCTTGCTGGTGCACTGGCAGAGCCGGCCGCTCAAGCGCCTGGCACGGGCGGCCCGGGAGCTGTCGCTGGGCGCCGAGGTGGCACCGGTGGCCGAAGGCGGCGGCAGTGAAGTGGTGGAAGTGGGGCGGGCGTTCAACAACATGCGTGAACGCATCAGCCGCTACCTGACCGAGCGCTCGCAACTGTTCAGCGCCATCTCCCACGACCTGCGCACACCGATCACCCGCCTGCGGCTGCGGGTCGAGTTGCTGGAAGACGAGGCCTTGCAGGCCAAGTTCAGCCGTGACCTCGATGAGCTGGAGCTGCTGGTCAAGGGCGCGTTGCAATGCGTGAAGGACACCGACATTCACGAGAACATCGAACCGATCGATCTCAACCAGGTGCTGGAGCTGCTGGCCGAGCCTTATCTGCGCGACGGCCGCATCACCCTCGAAGGCCGGGCACTGGCGCCGTACCCGGGCAAGTCGCTGGCCCTGCGCCGCTGCATCGGCAACCTGATCGACAACGCCATCAAGTACGGCGAACGGGCGCAACTGCGCATCATCGACAGTGCCGAGAGCTTTGTATTGCAGGTCGACGATCAGGGGCCGGGGGTGCCGGAGCAGCGCTTGGAGCAGGTGTTCGAGCCGCACTTCCGTTTGGCTGGGCAGCAGCAGGGGTATGGGTTGGGGCTGGGGATTGCGCGCAATATCGCCCATAGCCATGGCGGAGAGGTGAGCCTGTTGAATCTTCGTGAAGGGGGATTGCGGGTGACGTTGTACCTGCCGCGTACGCCTGATTGATGCCAATCGCGGGGGAACACCGCCCCCCCACACCCCTACCCCTTTGGAGAAAGACCTCCCCCACACATATCGTCACACCCCTTTCCCCCGTTTGTGTCGCTGTTGTGGGGGCGGGCTTGCCCCGCGATGAGGGCCTCGACGTAACGATGCGGTGACAATCGTGCCAGTCTTCGTGACATGCCACCCAGGACGGCTGGCTAGAATCGGCTGACAACAACAAGGAAGACGCCAATGACCCGTAGCTGGCTCGATTCCCCCGCACACCACGCCTGGCTCACCACCGAGGCCTTGTGCCTGCTCGATTTCGCCAAGGCCGCGCGCCTGCCCCAGGGCTTCGGCAACCTTGATGACGATGGCCGCCTGCCGCGCGGCGCCCTCGCCGAAACCCTGAATACCGCCCGCATGACCCACAGCTTTGCCCTGGCCCATCTGCAGGGCGTGCCGGGCTGCCTGCACCTGGTCGAGCATGGCGTCGCCGCCCTGCAAGGTCCGCTGCGTGATGCCGAATACGGTGGCTGGTTCACCCATCCTGAAGGTCAGGCCGGCAGCGACAAGGCCGCGTACCTGCACGCATTCGTCGCCCTGGCCGCCAGTTCGGCGGTGGTGGCGGGTGTCGCCGCTGCTCCCGCGTTGCTGGAACAAGCGATCGAGGTCATCGAAACCCGCTTCTGGTGCGAAGCGCAGGGCGCCCTGCGTGAGTCCTTCAGCCGCGACTGGCAACAGGCCGAAGCCTACCGCGGCGCCAACAGCAACATGCATGGTGTCGAGGCATTCCTGGCGCTGGCGGATGTGACCGGCGACGCCTTGTGGCTGGACCGCGCCCTGCGCATCGTCGAGCGGCTGATCCTCGGCCAGGCCGCCAGCGACGGGTTCCGCGTCACCGAGCATTTCGACCCAGGCTGGCAAGCGCTGCCGGACTACAACCGCGACAACCCCACCGATGGTTTTCGCCCTTATGGCACCACCCCCGGGCATGCCTTCGAATGGGCGCGCCTGCTGTTGCACCTGGAAGCTGCCCGGCTGCGTGCCGACCTGCCGGTGCCGAAGGCGCTGCTGAACGCCGCCAAAGGCCTGTTCGGCAGCGCTTGCCGCAACGCCTGGCTCGCCGACGGTGCCCCAGGCCTGGTCTACACCCTGGACTGGCGCGACCGCCCGCTGGTGCGCGAGCGCTTGCACTGGGTGCATGCCGAGGCCAGCGCCACCGCCGCCGCCTTGCTGCGACGCACTGGCGAGCCGCACTACGAGCAGTGGTACCGCTGCTTCTGGGAATTCATCGCCACGCATTTCATCGACCGCGTACACGGCAGCTGGCACCACGAACTGGACCCGAGCAACCAGCCCAGCGCGCGCATCTGGTGCGGCAAGCCCGATCTCTACCACGCGCTGCAGGCCCTGTTGCTGCCGCGCCTGCCGCTGGCGCCGAGCCTGGCCACTGCGCTGGCTTTGTAACCAAACGCTGACATTCGCGCATCCGTTCGTTACCTGGCGCCGGGCGCGAGGTCCTTACACTCACTGCAAAGCAAGCGACAGTCTTGCCACGCATAACAACAAGAAAGGTATTCCCCATGCATTCGACGCTTCGTCTCGCCGCCGCGATCTCGTTCGCTTCCCTGTACGCCCTCAGTGCCCATGCCGCCGATGCCAAAGGCAGCGTGGAAGTTGTCCATTGGTGGACTTCCGGCGGTGAAAAAGCCGCCGTGGATGTGCTCAAGGCCCAGGTCGAAAAAGACGGTTTCATCTGGAAGGACGGCGCGGTTGCCGGCGGCGGCGGTGCCACCGCCATGACCGTGCTCAAGAGCCGCGCAGTGGCCGGCAACCCGCCCGGCGTGGCGCAGATCAAGGGGCCGGATATCCAGGACTGGGCGTCCACCGGATTGCTCGATGCCGATGTGTTGAAGGACGTTGCCAAGCAAGAGAAGTGGGACAGCCTGCTCGACAAGAAAGTCGCCGACACCGTGAAGTACGACGGTGACTACGTGGCCGTGCCGGTGAACATCCACCGCATCAACTGGCTGTGGATCAACCCGGAAGTGTTCAAGAAGGCCGGGATCGACAAGGCCCCGACTACCCTCGAAGAATTCTACGCGGCAGGCGACAAGCTCAAGGCCGCCGGCTTCATCCCGCTCGCCCATGGCGGCCAGCCGTGGCAAGACAGCACCGTGTTCGAGAACGTGGTGCTCTCGGTGATGGGCGTGGAGGGTTACAAGAAGGCCTTGGTCGACCTCGATGAAAAGGCCCTGACTGGCCCCGAGATGGTCAAGGCGCTGACCGAACTGAAGAAGGTCGCCACCTACATGGACCCCGACGGCAAGGGCCAGGACTGGAACCTGGAAGCCGCCAAGGTCATCAACGGCAAGGCCGGCATGCAGATCATGGGTGACTGGGCCAAGAGCGAGTGGACCCTGGCCAAGAAAACCGCCGGCAAGGACTACCAGTGCGTCGCGTTCCCCGGCACCGACAAGGCCTTCCTCTACAACATCGATTCGCTGGTGGTGTTCAAGCAGAAGGATGCCGGCACCGCGGCGGGCCAGCAGGACATTGCCCGCAAGGTGCTGGGCGAGGACTTCCAGAAGGTGTTCAGCACCAACAAGGGCTCGATCCCGGTGCGTAACGACATGCTCGCCGACATGGGCAAGTACGGCTTCGACGCCTGCGCCCAGACTTCTGCCAAGGACTTCCTGGCCGACGCCAAGAGCGGCGGCCTGCAGCCGAGCATGGCGCACAACATGGCCACCACGCTGGCCGTGCAGGGGGCGTTCTTCGATGTGGTGACCAACTACATCAACGACCCCAAGGCTGAGCCGGCCGATGCGGCGAAGAAACTGGCGGCTGCTATCAACTCGGCCAAGTAACCAGATCGCGGGGGAAAACCACCCCCACAAAAGCACACTAACTCCCTGGGGACGGGCTTGCCCC
>NZ_JBMOWQ010000040.1:0-3081 GCF_049310485.1 Pseudomonas sp. GZD-209 | reverse complement strand
TTAAGCCACTCCCCCCCCATCTGGTCCGCTTCTCCCCGCTCCCCCCCCCCCCCCCCCCCCGATGCGGCACATCGAGAATCCAGATCATGACTACAGCAACCGCCCGCCTGCGGGCCTCACCCCTGGACGCGCTCCAGCGCTGGCTGCCAAAACTGGTACTGGCGCCGAGCATGTTCATCATCCTGGTGGGGTTCTACGGCTACATCCTGTGGACCTTCGTCCTCTCGTTCACTACCTCGACCTTCCTGCCCACCTACAAATGGGCCGGGCTTGCGCAATACGCACGGCTGTTCGACAACGACCGCTGGTGGGTGGCGAGCAAGAACCTGCTGCTGTTCGGCGGCCTGTTCATCGCCATCACCCTGGCCATCGGCGTGTTCCTTGCCGTGCTGCTGGACCAGCGCATCCGCCGTGAGGGTTTTATCCGGACGATTTATCTCTACCCCATGGCGCTGTCGATGATCGTCACCGGTACCGCCTGGAAGTGGCTGCTCAACCCCGGCATGGGCCTGGACAAGCTGCTGCGCGACTGGGGTTGGGAGGGCTTTCGCCTGGACTGGCTGATCGACCCGGACCGGGTGGTCTACTGCCTGGTGATCGCCGCGGTGTGGCAGGCCTCGGGCTTCATCATGGCGATGTTCCTCGCCGGCCTGCGCGGGGTCGACCAGTCGATCATCCGCGCCGCGCAACTGGATGGTGCCAGCCTGCCGCGCATCTACTGGACGGTGGTGCTGCCCAGCCTGCGCCCGGTGTTCTTCAGTTCACTGATGATCCTGGCGCACATCGCCATCAAGAGCTTCGACCTGGTCGCGGCCATGACCGCCGGCGGCCCCGGCTACTCCTCCGACCTGCCGGCGATGTTCATGTACGCCTTCACCTTCAGCCGCGGGCAGATGGGCATGGGCTCGGCCAGTGCGATCCTGATGCTCGGCGCCATCCTGGCGATCATCGTCCCCTACCTGTACTCGGAGCTGCGGGGTAAACGCCATGAGTAGCCGCCTCGACAAACCCACATTGAGCTTCAGCCGCATCGCCATCCACGCCGTGCTGCTGCTTGCCGTGCTGCTGTACCTGGTGCCGCTGGTGGTGATGCTGTTGACCAGCTTCAAGACCCCCGAAGACATCAGCACCGGCAACCTGCTGAGCTGGCCGACGGTGTTCACCGGCATCGGCTGGGCCAAGGCCTGGGCCACGGTCAACGGCTACTTCGTCAACTCGGTGCTGATCACCGTACCGGCGGTGCTGATCTCCACCACTATCGGCGCGCTCAACGGCTACGTGCTGTCGATGTGGCGCTTCCGTGGCTCGCAGTTGTTCTTCGGCTTGCTGCTGTTCGGCTGCTTCCTGCCGTTCCAGACCGTGCTGCTGCCGGCCTCGTTCACCCTCGGCAAGCTCGGCCTGGCCAGCACCACCAGCGGCCTGGTGCTGGTGCACGTGGTGTACGGGCTGGCCTTCACCACGCTGTTCTTTCGCAACTACTACGTGAGCATCCCCGATGCCCTGGTCAAGGCTGCGCGCCTGGATGGCGCCGGGTTCTTCACCATCTTCGGGCGGATCATCCTGCCGATGTCGACACCGATCATCATGGTCTGCCTGATCTGGCAGTTCACCCAGATCTGGAACGACTTCCTGTTCGGGGTGGTGTTCTCCAGCGGCGACTCGCAGCCGATCACCGTGGCCCTCAACAACCTGGTCAACACCAGCACCGGGGCCAAGGAATACAACGTCGACATGGCCGCGGCGATGATCGCCGGGCTGCCGACGCTGCTGGTCTACGTGATTGCGGGCAAGTATTTCGTGCGCGGGCTGACCGCCGGCGCGGTAAAGGGGTAAGTCATGGCAACGCTCGAACTTCGCAACGTGAACAAGACCTACGGCGCCGGTTTGCCGGACACGCTCAAGGACATCCAGCTGGCGATCAAGGACGGCGAGTTCCTGATCCTGGTCGGCCCCTCGGGCTGCGGCAAGTCCACCTTGATGAACTGCATCGCCGGCCTTGAGAACATCAGTGGCGGGGCGATCCTGATCGACGATGAAGACGTCAGCGGCATGAGCCCGAAGGATCGCGACATCGCCATGGTGTTCCAGTCCTACGCGCTGTACCCGACCATGAACGTGCGCGACAACATCGCGTTCGGCCTGAAGATCCGCAAGCTGCCCCAGGCGGCCATCGACGAGGAGGTAGCGCGGGTCGCCAAGCTGCTGCAGATCGAGCACCTGCTCGGCCGCAAGCCAGGCCAGCTCTCCGGCGGCCAGCAGCAGCGCGTGGCCATGGGCCGGGCGCTGGCACGGCGGCCGAAGATCTACCTGTTCGACGAGCCGCTGTCGAACCTCGACGCCAAGCTGCGGGTAGAGATGCGCACCGAGATCAAGTTGATGCATCAGCGCCTGAAGACCACCACGGTGTACGTCACCCACGACCAGATCGAGGCCATGACCCTGGGCGACAAGGTGGCGGTGATGAAGGACGGCCTGATCCAGCAGTTCGGCACGCCGCAGCAGATCTACAACGATCCGGCCAACCTGTTCGTCGCCAGTTTCATTGGTTCGCCACCGATGAACTTCATCCCGGTGCGCCTGACCCGCCAGGACGGCCGGGTGCTGGCGCTGCTCGACAGCGGCCAGGCGCGCTGCGAACTGCCGCTGGGGGTGGATGCCGAGGTGCTGGATGGACGTGAGGTCATCCTGGGTGTGCGCCCGGAGCAGATTTCGCTGGGGGACGCGCAAGGCAACGGCCTGCCGGGTATCCGCGCCGAAGTGCAGGTGACCGAGCCCACCGGCCCGGACCTGCTGGTGTTCGTCACCCTCAACCAGACCAAGGTTTGTTGCCGCCTGGCGCCGGATGTGGCGTGCCGGGTGGGCGACAGCCTGAACCTGCAGTTCGACCCGGCGCGGGTGCTGCTGTTCGACGCTGCCAGCGGCGAGCGGCTCGATCTGGCCGCTAGCGCCGTGAAGGACAACGTAACGCGCTTCAAGGGGCGTTGATGTGGGAGCGGGGGGGGGGGGGGGGGGGGGGGGGGGGGGGGGGGGGGGGGGGGGGGGGGGGGGGAGGGGGCGGAGTGTTTCTCGCGAGCCACAAGC
>NZ_JBMOWQ010000039.1:0-6523 GCF_049310485.1 Pseudomonas sp. GZD-209 | reverse complement strand
TCTTCTCTTCTTCCCCCCCCCCCACCCCCCCTTACCCCCCCCCCCCCCCCCCCCCCCCCCCCCCCCCCCCCCCCCCACGGCCTGCAAGGGCTCGACCGTTAAACCGTTCTGTTAATAACAAGAAAAGAGGACGCAAAGGGATGGAACAGCGCAATCGCATCAGGACATTGGGCTCGCTGGCACTGCTGGCCATGGTCGGCAGCAGCGGGGCCCAGGCTGCCGAGGCTTTCTCGTCGGAATCGAAATGGATGACCGGCGACTGGGGCGGCACTCGCACCGAGCTGCTGGACAAGGGCTATGACTTCACCCTCGACTACGTCGGCGAGGTGGCCGGCAACCTGCACGGTGGCTACAACGACGACAAGACCGCGCGCTACAGCGACCAGTTCGCCCTCGGCGCGCATCTGGACCTGGAGAAGATCTTCGGCTGGCACGATGCCGAGTTCAAACTGGCGATCACCGAACGCAGCGGCCGCAACCTGTCCAACGACCGCATCAGCGACCCACGCGCCGGGCAGTTCAGCTCGGTGCAGGAAGTCTGGGGCCGGGGCCAGACCTGGCGGTTGACGCAGATGTGGGTCAAGCAGAAGTACTTCGACGGTGCGCTGGATGTGAAAGTCGGCCGCTTCGGCGAAGGCGAGGACTTCAACAGCTTCCCCTGCGACTTCCAGAACCTGGCGTTCTGCGGCTCGCAGGTGGGCAACTGGGTGGGGGGTATCTGGTACAACTGGCCGGTCAGCCAGTGGGCCCTGCGGGTGAAATACAACATCACCCCGGAATTCTTCGTCCAGGTCGGTGCCTACGAGCAGAACCCGTCGAACCTGGAGACCGGCAACGGCTTCAAGCTCAGCGGCAGCGGCACCAAGGGCGCGATCCTGCCGGTGGAGGCGGTGTGGTCGCCCAAGGTCAACGGCCTGCCGGGCGAGTACCGCCTGGGCTACTACTACAGCACCGCCAAGGCCGACGATGTGTATGACGACATCAACGGCAACCCGCAGGCATTGACCGGGCAGGACTTCAAGTCGCACTCCAGCAAGCATGGCTGGTGGGTGGTGGCGCAGCAGCAGGTGACTGCCCACGCCAGTGATGCCAGCCGTGGCCTGAGCCTGTTCGCCAACTTCACCGTGCACGACAAGGCCACCAACGTGGTCGACAACTACCAGCAGGTCGGCCTGGTGTACAAAGGCGCCTTCGACGCCCGTCCCAAGGACGATATCGGCTTCGGCGTGGCCCGTATCCATGTCAACGACGACGTGAAGAAACGCGCCGAACTGCTCAACGCCCAGTCCGGCATTAGCGATTACGACAATCCAGGCTTCGTGCCGCTGCAGCGTACCGAGTACAACGCCGAGCTCTACTACGGCTTCCACGTCACCAATTGGCTGACCGTGCGGCCGAACCTGCAGTACATCAAGAGCCCGGGTGCGGTGGACGAGGTGGACAACGCGCTGGTCGCAGGGTTGAAGATTCAGTCGTCATTCTGAGACGAATTGTTGTAAATTTACGCCATCCATTTTCGGCCCTCCGCTAACCACTGGTCTGCAGTGGTTAGCGGGTACGGGCTGAGACAGCGCTATCTCGAACAACAAAAGAGCTTGGAACCATGGCAGAACATCCGCTACATCGCTTCTTCACCTCGCAACGGCCGAGGCCGACCTTCGAGTGGGAGCGTTACCAGCAGCGCGATGTGCTGATCATCGACCACCCTCGCTGCCAGGCGGTGTTCAGCCGCCAGGGCGGGCAATTGCTGCATTTCCAGCCCACCGGTGAAAAACCCTGGCTGTGGTGCGCCGAACAGTGGCCGCAGGTTGGCGCCATCCGCGGTGGCGTGCCGGTGTGCTGGCCCTGGTATGGCCGCCACCCCAGCGAAGACCTGTGGCCGGCCCATGGCTGGGCACGCCTGCTGGACTGGAAGCTGGTGGACAGCCGTGAGGACGAGGAGGGCGTGACCTTGAAGTGGCGCCTGGACTTGTGCGACTGGCAGGTCGACCTGCATGCGCGCCTGGGCGCCAGCATGGAATTGAGCCTGAGTACCGAGCACCAGGACAGCGAGCCCTGCCAGTTGAGCCATGCGCTGCTGGCTTACTGGCGGATCAGTGACGTGTCAAAGATAGCGCTGTCTGGGCTTGAGGATATCGAAGGCTACGACCGCCTCAACCGCCAGGCTTGCCGCGAAGACGGCGCGTTGAAACTCAAGGGCGGTTGCCAGAAGGTCTACCCCGGCACGCCCAAGGTGCAGTTGCAGGACCCGGCCTGGCAGCGCGAGCTGTGCATCGACACCGGCGACAGCGACGACACCGTGGTCTGGCACCCAGGCAACCGCCCGCTGATGGGCGTGAGCGGGCGCGAGTGCCAGGGGTTCGTCTGCGTCGAGGCGGCCAGCGGCAGCGACGAGGGCCTGAGCCTGAGGCCGGGTGAACGTGCGCACCTGCGGCTGCAGGCGCACCGCCTCAGCTGAGGTCGTCGTCCTCGATCGGGTAGCGGCTGGCGTTGAGGCTTTCCTTGATCTTGCGCAGGTGCGGCTGGAAGTCCACGCCGCGGCGCAGGGTCATGCCGGTGGCGAGCACGTCGAGCACGGTGAGCTGGATGATCCGCGAGGTCATCGGCATATAGATGTCGGTGTCCTCCGGCAACGGGATGTGCAGGCTCAGGCTGCAGGCCTGGGCCAGGGGCGAGCCGGCGGCGGTCAGGCCGAGCACCGAGGCGCCGTTTTCCCGCGCCACGCGCGCCACCTCGACCAGTTCGCGGGTGCGCCCGGTGTAGGAGATGATCACGAACAGGTCACCGGTGTGGGCCACCGAGGCCAGCATGCGCTGCATCAGCACATCGGCATGGGCCGACACGGCAAGGTTGAAGCGGAAGAACTTGTGTTGCGCATCGAGGGCCACCGGGGCGGAAGCGCCGAGGCCGAAGAAGTGGATCTGCCGGGCCTGGATCATCATGTCCACGGCGCGGCTGACCTGCTGTGGGTCGAGTTGCTGGCAGGCGCTGTCGAGCGAGGCGATGGCGCTGCCGAAGATTTTCTGGGTGTAGGCCGCCGGATCGTCGTCGGCCTCCACCGCGCGGCTGACGTAGGCCGCGCCGCTGGCCAGGCTCTGCGCCAGTTGCAGCTTGAGCTCGGGGTAGCCGTTGACGCCGAACGAGCGGCAGAAGCGGTTGACGGTCGGTTCGCTGACCGAGGCTGCCTGGGCCAGCGCGGCGATGCTGAAGCGGGTGGCTTGTTGCGGGTTGAGCAGGATGACTTCGGCGACTTTGCGTTCGGCCTTGTTCAACTCGTCCAGGCGGCCCTGGATCTGTTCCAGGAGGTTACGCACGCGGTCCATGGGGTGTCCTTGGTCGGCTCTAGGTGACAGCCGGCTGGCGGGGCAGCAGGCTTTTTGCAGTGTTGTGTATCCTACTGGCGGTGAGATTGTCACACCACTGGGTTGTAATAGATGTAAGTAATGTTGTGGTTTTTACTACATTAGGCCTTGAAAACCCGCTTTGAAAGCGGTATTCCTAGCTCAACTTTAATAAAAGAACCAACATCATGGCTGCGATCAGTGTCGAACCTTGCACATTTGCCCTCTTTGGCGCCTTGGGCGACCTGGCATTGCGCAAGCTGTTTCCCGCGCTCTACCAGCTCGACCGTGCCAACCTGCTGCACCCGGACACCCGGCTGCTGGCCCTGGCCCGCGAGCCGGGCACCGCGCAGGAGCACCTGGGCACCATCGAGGCGCACCTGCGCCGCCACGTCCCCGACGCGGACATCGACGCCGTTGCCCTGGGCCGCTTCCTCGAACGCCTGAACTACCTGCATGTGGACTTCGTCCAGCCCGAGGATTACCAGGCGCTGGTCGAGCAAGCGCCAGGCGAGCTGCCACTGATCGCCTATTTCGCCACGGCCGCCGCAGTCTATGGGGCGATTTGCGAGAACCTCGACAAGGCCGGCCTGGCGCCACGCACCCGAGTGGTGCTGGAAAAGCCCATTGGCCACGACCTGGAGTCGTCGCGCCGGGTCAACGACGCCGTGGCGCGCTACTTCCCGGAAAACCGCGTCTATCGCATCGACCACTACCTGGGCAAAGAGACGGTGCAGAACCTGATCGCCCTGCGCTTTGCCAACAGCCTGTTCGAAACCCAGTGGAACCAGAATTCCATCTCCCACGTGGAGATCACCGTCGCCGAAAAGGTCGGTATCGAAGGCCGCTGGGGCTACTTCGACAAGGCCGGCCAACTGCGCGACATGATCCAGAACCACTTGTTGCAGCTGCTTTGCCTGATCGCCATGGACCCGCCCAGCGACCTTTCCGCCGACAGCATCCGCGACGAGAAGGTCAAGGTGCTCAAGGCCCTGGCGCCGATCACCGGAGAGGGCCTGAGCACTCGCGTGGTGCGTGGCCAGTACATCGCCGGCTACAGCGACGGCAAGCCGGTGCCGGGCTACCTGGAAGAAGACAACGCCAACGCCCAGAGCGACACCGAAACCTTCGTCGCCCTGCGCGCCGACATCCGCAACTGGCGCTGGTCGGGCGTGCCGTTCTACCTGCGCACCGGCAAGCGCATGCCCGGCAAGCTGTCGCAGATCGTCATCCACTTCAAAGAGACGCCGCACTACATCTTTGCCCCGGAACAGCGCTTGCAGATCGGCAACAAGCTGATCATCCGCCTGCAGCCGGACGAAGGCATCTCGCTGCGGGTGATGACCAAGGAGCAGGGCCTGGACAAGGGCATGCAGCTGCGCAGTGGCCCGCTGCAACTGAATTTCTCCGACACCTGGCGCAGCGCGCGGATTCCTGACGCCTACGAGCGCTTGCTGCTGGAAGTGATGCGCGGCAACCAGAACCTGTTCGTGCGCAAGGACGAAATCGAATACGCCTGGAAATGGTGCGACCAGCTGATCGCCGGCTGGAAGACCAGCGGCGATGCCCCCAAGCCCTATGCGGCCGGTTCCTGGGGGCCCATGAGCTCGATTGCATTGATTACACGTGATGGGAGGGCCTGGTATGGCGATATCTGAACTGCAACTGCCGGCGAGCGTGAAGGCGCATGCGCTGGCCGATTCGAACAGCCTGGCGGCGACCCTGGCCCATGACGTGGCCGAACGCCTGCGCCAGGCCATCGCCGGCAAGGGCCAGGCCTGTGTAGTGCTGTCCGGCGGGCGTAGCCCGGTGCCGTTCCTCGAGCAGCTGGCTGCGCAAGTGCTGGACTGGTCGAAGGTGACCGTGAGCCTGGCCGACGAGCGTTGGGTGCCGGTGGAGCATGCCGACAGCAACGCAGGCTTGCTGGCCCGTCACTTGCTCAAGGGCGCGGCGGCCAAGGCGCGCTTCATCGGCCTCTACCAGGCTGCCGCCAACCTGGAAGCCGCTGCCGACCAGGCCGACCAGGTACTGGCCGACTTGCCGCCGATCGATGTACTGGTGCTGGGCATGGGCGACGATGGCCACACCGCCTCGCTGTTCCCGGCCAGCCCCAACCTGCGCCAGGGCTTGGCCAAGGTGGGTGAGCGCCGCTGCCTGCCGATGCTGGCGCCCAGCGTGCCGCACCAGCGCCTGAGCATGACCCGCGCGCTGCTGGCCACCGCCGGCTTCACTGCCCTGTCCGTGCAAGGGGCCGGCAAACTCGCTACCCTGCGCGCCGCGCTGGCGGGCAACGACCTTACCGAAATGCCGATTCGCGCTTTTCTTCACGACCCCCTGAGCATCTACTGGTGCCCATGAGCCAAGGATCCACAGTCATGACCACCCTCGAACGCCCACAGCCTTTGCTCTCGATGGCCGAGAAAGCCGAACGCATCGACGCGATCTGCGCCAAGGCGCGCATCCTGCCGGTGATCACCATCGCCCGCGAGCAAGACATCCTGCCGCTGGCCGACGCCTTGGCCGCCGGTGGCATCCGTACCCTGGAAGTGACCCTGCGCTCGGCGCTGGGCCTGAAGGCCATCCAGGTGCTGCGTGAGCAGCGCCCGGAGCTGTGCGTCGGTGCCGGTACCGTGCTCGACCGCAGCATGTTTGCCGCCGTGCAGGCCGCAGGCGCGCAGTTCGTCGTCACCCCGGGCATCACCCAGGACATTCTCGAGGCCGGCGTGGACAGCGACATCCCGCTGCTGCCCGGCATCAGCACGCCGTCCGAGATCATGATGGGTTACGCCCTGGGTTACCGCCGCTTCAAGCTGTTCCCGGCCGAGATCAGCGGCGGCGTGGCGGCGATCAAGGCCTTCGGCGGCCCGTTCGGCGACATCCGCTTCTGCCCCACGGGCGGGGTGAACCCGGCCAACGTGCGCAACTACATGGCACTGCCCAATGTGATGTGCGTGGGCGGCACCTGGATGCTCGACAGCAGCTGGATCAAGAACGGTGACTGGGCCCGTATCGAGGCGTGCAGCGCCGAGGCGATGGCGCTGCTGGACTGACCGATTTCGTTGTGTGCTACACGGCTTGTGGGGCGCTTGGTCGGCGCCCCTTTTTTTTGCCTGGGCCCAATCGCGGGGGGGGAAAACCCACACCACTCGTTTGTGGTCAGGGGGGGGGGGGGGGATTACCCC
>NZ_JBMOWQ010000038.1:0-46487 GCF_049310485.1 Pseudomonas sp. GZD-209 | reverse complement strand
GGAAACAACCCCGCCCCATTTGGTGTGGGGGGGGGGGAGTGGCACCTGCCCCCCCCCGCGATGTTTTGCCTGTCAGAAACTGCCAGTGGTGCGGAACCCGCCGCCGCCGGAGCTGCGACTGGACGAGAAGCCACCGCCGCCGGAGCTGCCGCTGGTACGAAAGCCATCGCTGCTTGAACCGCCGGACGGTCTGCCCGTGCTGTGCGCGTTGTTGCCGCGATGCCTTGGGGCAACATACTCCCGGCCCTCATCGAGGCGTTTTTCCACCGCTTGCTGGTCGAGCAGGCCGCTCATGTAGTCGGCAAGCACTTGCTCGATCGGCGGGCTCAACTGGTACTCGTGGCGCGGATCGCTGAAATGATCGTTGCGCAGTGCGTATTCCAGAGCCTTGGCGCGGTCGTAAAGGCGACGCTTGCCCAGTGCTTGGTCCTGCAGGCCGTGCAGACGTTGCTGGATGTCCCGCAGGCGGGCATGCAGCAGTTGCAGGTCATTCACCAGGACATCGTCATGGGGGCTGGGGGTCTTCGCCGCTTCGACGATCAGTTCGGCCAATGGCCGAGCCTGGAGCTGGTCGGCGATGCCCTGGAGAATCTGTTGCAGATACGGATCGCGCTTCTGGGCGAAGTCGGCCAGTTGGGCCTGCAGTGAGCGGGCCTGGGCCTTGCCCTCGCTCACCAGCGTGCTCAGGCCTTGCTCCTCGACCCGCAACGCTGGCATGCCGAAGGTCTCGCGGGCCTTGTCCAGTTGCTGCTGGTGCTGTGCCTGCAGTTGCTCGCGGGCTTCGCCGAGGGCCTGGCGCAGGGTCTCGTTGCGCGCCTGCATGGTCAGCAGGATCTGCTCGTTGGCGTAATTGACGCGAAAGCCGACCTTGCGTGCCAGGTAGTTGTCGAACGCGTGCTGGAACAGGCGGGGGCGGTACTGCTCGGTGCCGTAGTGGTTGGCCTTCAGGAAACGGTACAGCGGGTTGCTGTTGTAGCCTTGCAGCTTGCTGGCGCACTCGTCGCGGATTTCATCGTAGCTGGCATGGGCTTGCTGTTCGG
Organism: Pseudomonas sp. GZD-209; assembly: GCF_049310485.1. NCBI lineage: Bacteria > Pseudomonadati > Pseudomonadota > Gammaproteobacteria > Pseudomonadales > Pseudomonadaceae > Pseudomonas > Pseudomonas sp. GZD-209. The sequence continues at coordinate 45,447 of NZ_JBMOWQ010000038.1, read as the reverse complement.
CCTGGAGGGCAGCGTCCAATTGTTCGCTCAGCTGGCGTACGGCCGGATCCTGTTCGAGCAGGTCCTGCGACTGGGTGTCCAGGCGATCAAGGTTGTTACGCACTGCCTGCAGATTTTCCAGTCTGCGGGCGATGAGCCCTTCGACGTTTTCGAGCTCCTGGGTGAGCGCGGCATGGGTTCGCTCGCGTTGTTCGAACAACTGCCGGGTCTGCAGGTCCCGCATAGGGTCGATCCTGAGCTGCAGGCTGGCAATATCGGCCAGTTTCGAGCTGATCAGGTGTTCGAGCCGGGTTTGCTGTTCGGACTCGGCATACAGCGCCCGTTCGGCTTCGCGCAGCTGTTGCTCGGCCTGGCGCGTATTGCTTTCGAGCGCATTGCTGAGGGCGGTCGGGGTCATGGCGTCACCATTCCAGGATCATGTCGGGAGCGGGGCTGGTGCGCTGGTTGAAACGCAGGGTCAGGCTATTGGCCGGTTTTTCACCGATCAAGCGCTGGCTGATATGGCCATCGTCGAGTTTGTCCTGGCGGACCCTGAGGTATTCCTTGTAGCTGACGCGCACACCGAAGCGGCTGGCCCATCGAGTCGTGCCGTCCTCCACGCTGGTCACCGGGGCGAAGGCCGGCTTGCCGGTGCTGTCCAGCGGCTCGACGATCAAGTACCAGCTCTTGCCGCGCAGGCTGTTCTCACTGCACCCGGACTCTTCATAGCAGCGCTCCACGCCGGACTTGATACCGGGGCGGTCGATCAGCTCGATGGTCAGGGGCTCGGCGGCGAAGTCCAGGTAATCCTTCAGCGCTGCAAGCGTAGCGTCCGCCTTTTTCAACTGCAGCCTGGCAATGTCCTTGCCGGCCGACTCGGCCCAGGTCGTCATCTCCAGGCGCTCGGCGGCGGGCAATGGCATTGCCTTCAGACGATCCAGCAAATGGCGTTGGAGATCGAGGCTGGCGTAGACATGATCCACGCGATTGAGTCTTTTTCTGGCGCTTTCCAGTTGCTTGCGCGGTGTCGACAGCTTCTGCTGTTCCATCTGGATGCGGGTCTGGAGCTGGGCGCGGTTTTCGCGAGTGATCGGGTCTGGGCGATCGAGGGTGAAAGACAGGTTGGTACTGGGCAGCAGGGGGTCGATTTTCGCAACCAGCGCGGCCACCACGGGTTGCGGTTGTTGTTTCAGGCGCGCCTTCACCTGTTCCAGCCGTTGTCGTTGCACGGCAATGTCGTCGTTCAGCTGCTCGCTGATCCTGGCCAAGCGGTCGGCGCTTTGACCCGCCCTCGTGTTCAGGGCCGTGTCGACCAGGTGGGTGATGCCCAGGCCAAGGGCGCAGGCCATAGCGCCGCATGCTGCCCAGATCATCAGCTTGCGGTGGGCCATGGCCAGGCGCGTCAGCAGGCGTTGCGCGAAGTTCAAGGTTGGGGCCTCGAACATCAGCCGGCGCGAGAAGAACGCGCGCACGCCTTCCTCGACCTGGGCGTCCTCGTAGTGGATGCCGTTGTTCTGGTAGTAGGCGCGGATCCGCTCTGCCACCTCGGCGCGGCGCCGAGGCAGGTCAAGGTGGTCCTGCAGTTCCATGTCCCGGTGACGCAGTTCGTCGACCAGGGCCATGGCCCCCATCTGTTCGGAAAGTGAGACGGTCATTGGCGGTCCATCAGAAGCTGGCGGAGATGATGTGCTGGCTGGTGTCGGCCGGGTTGTCGTAGGCGCCACCAACTAAGGCGCGATTGTCGAAACTCCGGGTCAGGCTGTAGGCATCCTTGCTGCCGATGACCGGTCTATCGACGCGCCCCTTGGCCTGCTTGGCTTGCTGTGCTTGCAAGTACTGCGCGTGGCTGACCTGTATGCCGAGGGTGTCGGCAAGTGCGATCGCGCCGGTGCGGCCGTTGACGAGTGGCATCGTCAGCACCTTGCCTTGCGGGTCGCGTGCCTGGAATGCCAGGAACCATGCCTTGCCGTCTTCGCTGCCTGGTTTGCACGCCGTGGTCTTGCGGCAGCGTTCGTAACCAGACATCTGGCCGGCGCCGTCGGGGATGCGCAGTTGCAGTTTTGCCTCTGTGAAGTCGGCATAGACCTGCAGCTCGCGCAGGGCCTGGATGGCCCTGTCCGGCCCATGGTCGGCCACCAGCGCGCCAGTGGAGTGGCCGAACGGCAGCAGTTTGGCCCGTACGTCACCCGGCAATGGCATGGCCTCCAGGCGGGCCATCAGCGCCGTGTATTGGTCCAGGCGAGCCTGGTGCGCGGCGCGGTCCGCCTCCGGCATCCCGGTTGGCGCCGCCATCCCCAGGCCGTTGCCGGCAGCCTTGGTGACCGTGGCTGGTTGGCTGGGCGCGGCGGGTTGGTGCAGGTTCGTCACCAGCAGGGCGCCGCCCAGCAGCGCGATCCACACCAGCACCCAGGCCAGCAGGCTGCGGCGCAGGAACACGCCGGCCAGCAGCCGGCGGGGCCAGGCCAGCGTGGGTGCCTCGAACACCAGGCGGCGGACGAAGAATTCGCGCACGCCCTGCTCGATCAGTTTGTCGTCGCAGGCGATGCCCTGGCGCTGGTAATAGCCACGAATGCGTTCGGCGACTTCCGCGCGGCGCCGCGGCAGGTCCAGGTGCTCTTGCACCTGGCGCTGCTGTTGGCGCAGCTCGTCGACGAGGGCCATGGCCCCCATCTGTTCGCTGAGCGAGCCTTGGCTCATTGCGCGGCCTTGGTCAGCAAGGCGGCGAAGGCGCGCTTGGCGTCTTCGACGGCGGTGGAGATTTCCAGTGCCGCCTTGCTCGATTCGGCGCGGTAGGTTTCGGTCAGGCCCTGCATGTCGTTCTGGAAGTCCAGGGTGGCCTGGGCCAGAGCGCGTACCGAGTCGACGCGAATGGTCGAGCCATAGCTGGCCTTGACCGCGGCGCCGAGCTGCTGGTTGCCGATCTCGCCCAGCGCTTCGAGGCCCTTGCTGATGCCGTCGGTGGTGGCGTTGAGCGTGTGGGTGGCCTCGGCCATGCCCTGATTGGCGGTGAACGACACGGCCAGGCTGGTGAGCACCACTTCGTTGGTGGAGAAGAACGAGACCATGCGCTGGTATTGGCGCTCCTTGACCACATGCACCTGGCTGATGCGGGCAAAGACCAGCTCGGCGGTGTTGTAGCCGACGCGCAGGTCGTCGGCGATGTCCTTGACGATCTGGTAGCGCTTGTCTTCGTTCTGCAGGGCGCGTACCGCTTCGTCGCGTTGCAGCTCCAGCGCCGCGCGTTGGACCGGCTCCTGGTTGGCGGCCGCAGCCACCGTGGCGTTGGCGGTGTCCAGGGCGCTGGTGCATTCCTGCAGCGACTGGCCGGCGATGGCCAGCACCTGCTGGGCGTCCACTTCGGCGGTCTTCATGGCCAGGCGGAAGTCCATGTACGACTCGAGGATCAGGCCCTCGCGGGTGATCTGGTCGCTGGCGGCCTTGCACACATCCAGGTAGTGCTTGCGAATGTCCTCGAAACGGCTCGGGATCGAGCCACGGCGCAGGTTCATCCAGGCCATGCTGAGGCGTTCGAGGGTGTCCAGCCGGCCATCATCCATCCACGAGGCCATGGCGGCGGCATCCTCGCGAATCGAAGTGAAGCTGTCGGTGATGTCCATGTAGCGGTGCGAGATGTCCATGCCGGCAATCTGCTCGCGCACGGTCTGGTTGAACACCGTGGCCTGTTGCAGCACGGCAGCGATACCGGTGACCCGCTGGTTGTCGTAATGGGCGATCTTGTCCAGCAGGACCATCACCGGCGCTTGCTGTGCCGGTTGGCCGAAAGTGATGCCGAGTTTGCGCAGGCCGTCGAGGGCGCGTTCCAGATATTGGCTCATGGTTGTCCTTGCATGAGGGGGCGGTCGGAAAAGGTGGCGTACGGGCTGCCGGGGAGCAGGCGCAGGGCAGTGATGGTGCCGAGCACGGTATTGAGCGTCTGGGCTCTGTTCATGTACTCGACGATCAGTTGCCGGTAGTTGGTGTCGTCGCGGTACTGGTCGGCCAAGGGGTAGCGCAGCTGGCAGGGGCAGGCGTCCAGGCTGGGCAGGGTGTGGCAGCTGCAGTTGCAGTCGCTGGCGCAGCCGGCGTCGCCACGCAGGCGCTTGCCCAGGGCGGATTCGAAGGTGCATGCCTGTTCGTACAGGTCCCTGGCCTGGCCGACGCGCTGGCTGGCGCTGTCCAGGCGCCGGCGTAGCTCGTCGAGCTCCTGCTGGAAGCGGGTGGCCTGCTGAGCGCCAATGGCGGCCCATTGGGCGAGTGCCTGGTTGAGGCTGTCGGTCTTGAGTTCGAACCTGAGCCAACGCAGGGCATCCTGGCTGTCGCTGTCGGCGCACTGTTCGAGCAGGTCGATGTCCTGGCGGACCCGCTTGAGCTGCTGCCGGGCGACGATCACCTGGCGTGCCAGGGCTTCGGTCTCTTGGCTGAGCGGGTCCTGGTCAGCGGCAGGCAGGCTGCTGCGCTGCAGTGCGATCAGTTGCCGTTCGAGCTCGGCAATCTGCTGATCGCAGGCGGCCAGGCGGGTGGCGTCCTGTTCCAGCATGGCGCGCAACAGCTGTTCGTTCTGCTGGTTGCCGACGAAGTTGCACTGCCGGGCGAGCCAGTCGTCCATGCGCCGTGACAGCACATTGCGTCGGTAGTGTTCCGTGCCGTATTGGCACAAGCGCAGGTAGGAGTAGATCCGGTGCTGGTTGTAGGCCGCCAGTTTGCCGGTGCATTCATCCACCAGTGGCTGGTGGTCGGCGGCGATCTGCTCGCGCTGCTGGCGGGCCTGTTGCAGTTGCTGCTGGCTCTGGCGCAGCGCAGGGTGCTGGCGCTGTTCGGCGAGTTCGCGACTGCGGCTGGCGGCGAGCCGCTCCTGGGCTTGACGGAACAGGGCCAGTTGGCTGTCCAGGCTGGCGTTGGCCTGCTCGAGGCGGGTGAAAGCATCGTCTTCGCGGGCTTGGCGCTGTTCGAGGATCTGGCGAATCTGCGCAGCCTCGAAGGCCGTGTCTGCGATGTCATAGAGCCCACAGAGGATGCGGGCCTGCAGGTGCAGGTGCTGGTGGTGCAATTGCGCGCAGTTGCGCTGTTCGCGAGTCAGCCGGCGCAGGTAGTCGAGGCTGTTGTCTTCGGCGAGCGCTGCGAGGGTGCCAGGGGTCATGGGGCGAAGCATCCGTGTCCGAGTGTCTATGTCGATACGTAAACGGATGAGTCCACTGGCCGTCATCCGTGATCAAAGCGGTGGAAGTTCGGCAGTATAACCATGATTGCAGGCGAAATGATGGCGTCGTCTGACACACCTTGCTGGATATTCCGGGTATAAAAAAACCCGCATCCGAGGATGCGGGTTTGCAGGCGAGCAGGGCGGATTTACGCCGCCTTGGCTTCCTGTTGGCTCAGGGAGCGGTTCAGCGCGCTGAACAGCGCCTTGAAGCTGGCGGTGGTGATGTTCTCGTCGATGCCCACGCCGTGCACCGGGCGACCGCCTGCAACGCGCAGCTCGATGTAGGCCGCGGCTTTGGCGTTGGTGCCGGCGCCGATGGCGTGCTCGTTGTAGTCCATGATTTCCACGGCTACCGGCAGGCCGGCCACCAAGGCTTCCAGGGCGCCATTGCCCTTGCCGCGCCAGTGCAGGGTGGTTTCGCCTTCACCGGCAACTTCCACTTCCACGGCGCTGTTGCCGTTCTCTTCCTGCAGGCGGTGGCTGACCAACGCGTACGGCGCATTGGCTTGCAGGTATTCCTTTTGCAGCAGGGTGTAAATCTGCTTGGCGGTCATTTCCAGGCCCAGGCGGTCGGTCTCGCCCTGCACCACCTGGCTGAACTCGATCTGCATGCGGCGCGGCAGGCTGATGCCGTATTCCTGCTCGAGCAGGTAGGTGATGCCGCCCTTGCCCGACTGGCTGTTGACGCGGATCACCGCCTCGTAGCTGCGGCCGATGTCGGCCGGGTCGATCGGCAGGTACGGCACTTCCCACAATTCGCCTTCCTGCTGCTTGGTGAAACCTTTGCGGATGGCATCCTGGTGCGAGCCGGAGAAGGCGGTGTGGACCAGGTCGCCGACGTACGGGTGACGCGGGTGCACCGGCAACTGGTTGCACTCCTCGACGACCTTGCGCACGCCGTCGATGTCGGAGAAGTCCAGCTGCGGGTCGATGCCCTGGGTGTAGAGGTTCAATGCCAGGGTCACCAGGTCGACGTTGCCGGTACGCTCGCCGTTGCCGAACAGGCAGCCTTCGGCACGGTCGGCGCCGGCCATCAGGCCCAACTCGGTGGCGGCGATGCCGGTGCCACGGTCGTTGTGGCAGTGCAGGCTGATGATCACGCTGTCGCGGCGGCTGACATTGCGGCAGAACCATTCGATCTGGTCGGCGTAGATGTTCGGCGTGGCGACCTCGACGGTGGCCGGCAGGTTGAGGATGACCTTGTGCTCAGGGGTTGGGTTCCACACCTCGATCACCGCGTCGCACACCTCTTTGGCAAATTCCAGCTCGGTGGCGCTGAAGGTCTCTGGCGAGTACTGGAAGGTCCAGTGGGTTTCCGGCTGCTGGGCGGCGTACTTGACGAACAGCTTGGCGGCGTTGACCGCGATGTCCTTGACGCCCTGCTTGTCCTGGTTGAAGACGATGCGGCGGAACGACGGGCAAGTGGCGTTGTACAGGTGGACGATGGCCTTCTTGGCGCCGCGCAGGGATTCGAAGGTGCGGGCGATCAGGTCTTCACGGGCTTGAGTGAGCACCTGGATGGTGGTGTCGTCCGGGATGTGGCCGTCTTCGATCAGGCTGCGCACGAAGTCGAAGTCGGTTTGCGACGCGGACGGGAACGAGGCTTCGATTTCCTTCACGCCGACCTGCACCAGGGTCTTCCAGAAACGCAGCTTCTTCTCCGAATCCATCGGCTCGATCAGCGACTGGTTGCCATCACGCAGGTCGGAGCTGCACCAGATCGGCGCCTGGGTGATGGTTTTCGACGGCCAGGTGCGGTCGGGCAGGTCGATGGTCGGGAAGGCGCGGTATTTCTTCGAAGGGTCTTTGAGCATGGTCATGGAAGCAATCCTTTTATGTGCGGCCGAAATCGGGCCTGCCAAACGATAACGAGATGAAAAGGCGAGGCGACGCGATTCACCCTGGTAGTCGTGCACTGACCAGGCAGAGGCTGCGATGTTGTCGGAGAAGGATGAGGGTGCTGAAGGTTTTCATGTGCTCAACCCTAACCAGTGGGGTGGGGGATGGCAAGGCTTCAGAAAAAATTGAGAGGAATGCTTAAAAAAACAGGATTGGCGAGATTTTATGGCTGTTTATTGTTTGTTTTCTTTGTGTAGTTGCGCAGTATTTTTGGATGGCGCAAGACATGGGCATTTCGGGTGGCAGTGCTGTCTTCTTCGCGGGCAAACCCCCCCCCCTAGTTGTCATTGTATTGGGGGGAGCGGGTTTACCCGCGAATGGGGGGGGCGATTTCAGGGCTGGAACGCACCAATGAAAATCGCCGGATCCACCCGCGCATCATTGAGGCTGACGTTCCAGTGCATGTGCGGCCCGGTGGCGCGCCCGGTCGAGCCCACCCGGCCGACCACTTCGCCACGGCGCAGCACCTGGCCTGGCTTAACGTCGATCTTCGACATGTGGCAGAACATGCTGATGAAACCCTGGCCATGGTCGACGAACACCGTGCGGCCATTGAAGAAGTAATCGCCCACCAGGATCACCTTGCCATTGGCCGGGGTCTTGATCGGCGTGCCGGCGGGCACGGCGAAGTCCAGCCCGGCGTGGGGGTTGCGCTCTTCGCCATTGAAGAAGCGACGCACGCCGAACTTGCTCGACAGCGGGCCATTGACCGGTTTGTCGAGGATCAGGTTGCTCGGCAGCGTGGGGCTGAAGCTGCGGTAGGCCTTCACTTGCTCGGCCAGTTCGCGCTCGATGCGCTTGAGGTCGTCGGGCTCGGGGTTGACCTGGCGCTTGTTCTTCAGGGTGATGTGCTGCTCAGGGTACTTCTTGCTGCCGACGGTGAAGGGCAGGCTGCGGCCGCCCTGGGTAAGCACGGCGTTGCCGGGCTTTTGCGTCAGCGGGATGCCGACGATGGCCAGCCAGGTGTCCTGCTCCTTGACCACCAGTACCGGCTTGCCATCGAAACGCGCGCTCGGGGCGCTGGCCGAAGGGCCAAGGTCGACCACCGCGACGCCGCCGGGCACCGGCTTGTCGAGGGTGCGGGTGATGTAGCTGGCCTGGGCAGCGGTGACCGGCAGCAGCAGGAACAGGGCGAGCAGGGGGGCGAGCAGGCGGGGCATGTGTCAGTCCAGTAGCGAAAGGGTGACCGGAGTCTGGTGGTTGTCTTCGACCCGCACTTTGAGTTCGCCTTCATTGAGGCGTGCGGTGAGGCGCTGGCCATTGTGGGTCTGGGCGGCGCTGCGAATGGCCTGGCCGCGTTCGTCGAGCAGGATGCTGTAGCCGCGGGCCAGGGTCGCCAGCGGGCTCACCACCTGCAGGGTCTGCAGTTGCGCCTGGAAGCGCTGGCGGCGGTCCTTGAGCACTTCGCGCATGGCCCGTGGCAGGCGTTCGCCAAGGCTGTCCAGGCGTTGCTTGAGCAGCTTCAGCGAACGGCCGGGGTGTTGCGCGGCCAGGCGGGTGTCGAGACGGCCCAGACGCTCGTGGCGGCGTTGCAGGCTGAGCATGAAGGCGCGGCGCATGCGCATGTCCAGGTCATCCAGGCGCTGGGCCTGCTGGCGCAGGCGCTCGCCCGGGTGGCGCAGGCGCCGGGCCAGCCCATCGAGGCGCAGGCGGTCGTGGGCCAGGCGGTTCTGGATGCGCAGCAACAGGCGCCGCTGCAGGCTGTCCAGGCGCTGTTGCAGGCCGCTGCTGTCGGGCGCCAGCAGTTCGGCTGCGGCCGACGGGGTGGGGGCGCGCACGTCGGCGACGAAGTCGCTGATCGACACGTCGGTCTCATGGCCTACGGCACTGACGATGGGCGTCACGCACGCCGCCACGGCGCGGGCCACGGCCTCTTCGTTGAAGCACCAGAGGTCTTCCAGCGAGCCACCGCCACGGGCCAGGATCAGTGCGTCGAAGCCCTGGCGGTCGGCCAGCTGCAGGGCGCGGACGATCTGCGCGATGGCTTCGCGGCCCTGTACCGCGGTGGGGATCAGGTTCAGCTCGACCTGCGGCGCCCGGCGGCCGAACACGCTGATGATGTCGCGGATCACCGCGCCCGTGGGCGAGGTGATGATGCCGATGCGTTGCGGATGCGCCGGCAAGGCTTTTTTGCGCTCGGTGCTGAACAGGCCTTCGGCGCCGAGTTTTTCCTTCAGGGCCTCGAAGGCCAGGCGCAGGGCGCCGTCACCGGCCGGTTCGACGGTGTCGAGGATCAGCTGGTAGTCGCCACGGCCTTCGAACAGCGAAACCTTGCCGCGCACCTTGACCGCCAGGCCGTCGCGCAGCGCCTGGCGAACGCGCAGGGCGTTCTGGCGGAACAGCGCGCAGCGAATCTGCGCGCCGCTGTCCTTGAGGGTGAAGTACAGGTGGCCGGAGGCGGGGCGGGCGAGGTTGGAAATCTCGCCTTCCACCCAGACGCTGCGGAACACGTCCTCGAGCAGCACGCGGGCGCGGCCGTTGAGCTGGCTGACGGTGAGGACCTCGCGGTCCAGGCCGAGTCTTTCGAAAGGGTCTCTGATCATGCCGGGCATCATAAAGGAGCCGTCGCGCGGATGCACTGTGCCGGCTGCTGGCACGCCCAACCTTGGGAGCATTTCCGGCTGCCGGCCCCGATACCCGGCGATGCAGTCTGGGCGCCTGATTCCATGAGGAGATCCGCGATGTATCCGATAGACGCCCACACCTACCGCTCCAAGGCCTTCAACCGACGGGTGCGATTCCTGGTGCTGCATTACACAGCCGCCAATTTCAACGGCTCGATCAATGCGCTGGTCAACGGCACCCAGGTCAGCGCCCATTACCTGGTGCCCGACCCGGCCGATCCGAGCTTCGCGAGTGCAGGTTTTGACGCGATGCGCACCTTCAACCTCGTCGACGAGAACGAGCGCGCCTGGCACGCGGGTGTCAGCGGCTGGGCCGGACGCAGCAACCTGAACGATACGTCGATCGGCATCGAGATCGTCAACCAGGCGTCGGTGAGCAACGGCCAGTTCGTGTTGCCGCCCTATCACCCCCAGCAGGTGGAAGCCTTGATCCAACTGGGCCAGGCGATCCTGCAGCGCTATCCGGACATCACGCCGACCCAGGTGGTCGGCCATAGCGACATCGCCATTGGCCGCAAGAGCGACCCTGGCGCCGCTTTCCCCTGGCAGGCCCTGTACCAGGCCGGTATCGGTGCCTGGTACGACGAGGCGCGCAAGGCGCACTACCAGCAGCGGTTCGCGGGTTGCCTGCCGCAGCTCGAGGTCGTCCTAGGCAAGTTGCGTACCTACGGGTACAGCTTCCCGACCAGCCCCGACCCGGCCCAGGTGCGTGCCTTGCTCAGGGCGTTCCAGCTGCATTTCCGGCCGGGCAACTTTGACGGTGTGCTGGATGCCGAGACCGCGGCGATCGCCTTTGCGCTGGTGGAGCGCTACATGCCCTGATCGCCCTGTGGCGAGCGCAGGCTGTCCAGCAGCTTTCTCGACAGCGCTCCCGCGTCGCGTCGGCAGGCCAGGGCCACGGTGCTCTGGCAGGCCTCGGCCAGCGGCACGAAGGTGACCGAGGGCGGGGCAATCTCGCGCATGCTCAGGGGCAGCAACGCCACCCCGAACCCGGCCTGGATCAGCTGCAGCTGCGTGGTCTTGCGCGACACCACCTGCGCCGCCTGGGGGAAGAATCCCTCGTTCATGCACAACGACGCCGACAGATAGCTCAACCCGCCGCGCTGACGATGGGGGATGGAAATGAAGCGTTCCTCGCGCAGTTGCCCCAGCCGAACACTGCCGGCCGTGGCCAGTGGGTGGCTTGCCGCCACCGCCAGCAGCAGGGGCTCGTCGAACAGCGCATGCAGCTCCACGCCCTCGTGCTGACGCAGCACCGGCAGGCGCAGCAGGCCGATCTCCAGGCGGCCTTCGGCGATGTCTTCCAGTTGCGCCTCCGACGATTGCTGGGCGATCTCCAGGGAGACGCCGGGGTTGTCCTCGAGGTAGCTGCCGAGGCGCTGCAGCAGCTGCCCGGTCAGCGGCACGGTACTGGAGTGGTTCAGCCGCAGGTTGCCGCGCAGGCCCTGGCCCACCTCGCGGGCCAGGCGTTCGGCCTTGTCCAGGTCGGCCAGCAGGTGTCGGGCGCGGTCGAGGAAGGCCAGCCCAGCGGCGGTCAGCCGTGGCTGGCGGGCGGTACGTTCGAACAGCGCGGAGCCCAGGTGCAGCTCCAGTTCCTTGATTTGACGGCTGAGGGCCGACTGGGCGATGTACAGCCGCTCGGCGGCGGCACTGAAACTGCCGGCCTCGGCGATTTCGACGAAATAGCGCAGTTGGCGGATCGAGGTCATGACATGCCTTTTTCAGATAGCTCGTGGCGTAAAGGCATATTAGTCGGCATGGCTTGTCGCTGGCTAACCTTCTGGTGTCTCCCGAGGAACTGCCGCGATGCTCGCTCAACTGTCGTTTTCCATGCTCGACTGGCTCCCCATCCTGCTCGGTGTGGGGGTGGCCTATATCGTCTTCGGCATCGCCGGCTTCGGCACTGCGCTGGTCGCCGGCCCCGTGCTGATCCACTTCATGCCATTGTCGCGGATCGTTCCGTTGCTGGTGCTGCTGGACTTCGTCGCCGCCTTCGGCAACTTGCTGGCGTCGCGGCGCGACGTGGTGCGCGGCGAACTGCTGAGGCTGCTGCCGTTCATGGCCGTGGGCTGCACGCTGGGGGTGGTGTTCCTGCTGCGCCTGAAGTCGGATGTGCTGCTGTTGCTGATGGGGCTGTTCGTCACCGCTTACGCGGTCTATGGCCTGGCGGTGAAGGTGCGGCCGGCGAGGCTGTCGGGCGCCTGGGCGGTGCCCATGGGCACGGTGGGTGGGTTGTTCGGCGCCATGTTCGGCAGTGGTGGTTTTTTATACGCGATCTACCTCAGCGCACGGCTGCAGGCCAAGGAGCAGGTGCGGGCGACCCAGAGCGCATTGATCAGTTGCAGCACGGTGGTACGCCTGTCGCTGTTCCTGATCGCCGGTGTGTATGCCGATACCAGCCTGCTGTTGCTGGCCGCCTGCCTGCTGCCGGTGATGTTCCTCGGGCTGTGGGTTGGCAGGCGGTTGACCCTGAAGTTGTCCCGCGAAGCCTTCGTGCGCCTGGTCACCTGGCTGGTGCTGGCCAGCGGCCTGGCGTTGATCGGTCGCTACCTGAGCGCGTGAGCGGTAGAATTGCGCCATTACCGCAGTCCGCAGGCGCGTTTCGTTCATGAACACCCAAAGCATCATCGTTCCTAAACTGTCCACCGTGCCGTCCCACGAAGCCCGCTCAAGGGCCATCCTGCGCTGGTTGGTGCGCGAGAAGATCGTCGAGGAGCAGCTGACCACCTGCGGGCGTACCGGCAACCGCATGGGCCATGCCCTGGCCGAGGGGGCGCGCAAGGTGGCCCTGCACCCGGAGAAACTGCCCTTCGGCGAGCAGGTCAACGGCCTTGAAGTGGTGCTCAAGCGCTGCATCTACACCCCCACCGACGGTTTTCTCGAAGAAGCCGGCTGCCCGGAGTGCCGGCGCGAGGTCGGCGAGCCGCTGTTCGAGAGCCTGGAGGAGTGGACACCGGGGGTGAGCGACAACTTCACCTGCCCGTTGTGCGGCTTTGAAGACGACATCAATGGCTTCCTTTACCTGCAGCCATGTGCCTTTTCCAACCTGGGGTTCATCTTCAACAACTGGGGCGAGGCCGGGTTTACCCAGGCCTTCCTCGACAGCTTTGCCGACTGGCTCGATCAGCCGGTGGCGGTGGTACAGGTAAAACTGCCACAAGGCTGACCGAAGGCCCTTATTTTGCATTGAGCGGCGCGCCGTGCATGAGTATAATGGCGCGCTTCCATTTTTCCCGCCCGGGAGCCCCCGCGATGCTGCGTATCAGCCAAGAAGCCCTGACTTTCGACGATATCCTCCTTGTACCTGGTTATTCCGAGGTACTGCCCAATGAAGTCAGTCTCAAGACCCGTTTGACTCGTGGCATCGAGCTGAACATTCCCCTGGTCTCCGCCGCCATGGATACCGTGACCGAAGCGCGTCTGGCCATTGCCATGGCCCAGGAAGGCGGCATCGGCATCATCCACAAGAACATGACCATCGAGCAGCAGGCCGGCGAAGTGCGCAAGGTCAAGAAGTTCGAGGCTGGCGTGGTCAAGGACCCGATCACCATCGACGCCGACGCCACCGTGCGTGACCTGTTCGACCTGACCCGCCTGAACAACATCTCGGGCGTTCCGGTGCTGGCCAACGGCGACCTGGTGGGCATCGTCACCTCCCGTGACGTGCGCTTCGAAACCCGTCTGGACGCCAAGGTCCGCGACGTGATGACGCCTAAAGAGCGCCTGGTCACCGTGCGCGAAGGCGCCGACAAGAACGAAGTCCGCGAGCTGCTGCACAAGCACCGCCTGGAAAAAGTCCTGATCGTCGACGACAAGTTCGCCCTCAAGGGCATGATGACCGTCAAGGACATCGAAAAAGCCAAGGCCTACCCACTGGCGAGCAAGGACGACCAGGGTCGCCTGCGCGTGGGTGCTGCGGTCGGCACCGGCAAGGACACCGGCGAGCGCGTTGCCGCCCTGGTTGCTGCCGGCGTTGACGTGGTGGTGGTCGACACCGCCCACGGTCACTCCAAAGGCGTGATCGACCGTGTTCGCTGGGTGAAAGAAACCTACCCGCAAGTGCAGGTGATCGGCGGCAACATCGCCACCGGCGCTGCTGCCAAGGCCCTGGCCGAAGCCGGCGCCGACGCCGTCAAGGTCGGTATCGGCCCGGGCTCGATCTGCACCACCCGTATCGTTGCCGGTGTCGGCGTGCCGCAGATCAGCGCCATCGCCAACGTCGCCGCTGCGCTGGAAGGCACGGGTGTACCGCTGATCGCCGACGGCGGTATCCGCTTCTCCGGTGACCTGTCCAAGGCCATCGTTGCCGGTGCTTCCTGCGTGATGATGGGTTCGATGTTCGCCGGTACCGAAGAAGCTCCAGGTGAAGTCGAGCTGTTCCAGGGCCGTTCGTACAAGGCATACCGCGGCATGGGCTCGCTGGGTGCCATGGCGCAGGCGCAAGGCTCCTCCGACCGTTACTTCCAGGACTCCTCGGCTGGTGCCGAGAAGCTTGTTCCTGAGGGGATCGAAGGCCGCGTGCCATACAAAGGCGCCCTGTCGGCGATCATCCACCAGCTGATGGGCGGCCTGCGTTCGTCCATGGGCTACACCGGCAGCGCGACCATCGAAGAGATGCGTACCAAGCCGGAGTTCGTGCGCATCACCGGTGCCGGCATGGCCGAGTCCCACGTGCATGACGTGCAGATCACCAAAGAAGCCCCTAACTACCGCGTAGGCTAAGGCTTCCAGCAATTACCGAACGGGGCTGTCACAAACAGCCCCGCGTCGTTTCCGATTTCCACTGACGAGATTAAGTCATGGCCCTCGACATTCACGCTCACCGCATCCTGATCCTCGATTTCGGTTCCCAGTACACCCAGCTGATCGCCCGCCGCGTGCGCGAAATCGGCGTGTACTGCGAGCTGCACCCGTTCGACATGGACGATGAAGCGATCCGCGAATTCAACCCGCGCGGCATCATCCTCGCTGGCGGCCCAGAGTCGGTCCACGAAGCCAACAGCCCGCGCGCGCCACAGGCCGTGTTTGACCTGAACGTTCCGCTGCTGGGCATCTGCTACGGCATGCAGACCATGGCCGAACAGATGGGCGGCAAGGTCGAAGGTTCCGAGCTGCGCGAGTTCGGCTATGCCCGCGTTGACGTGGTCGGCAAGAGCCGCCTGCTCGACGGCATCGAAGACCATGTCGACGCCGACGGCGTACTGGGTCTGGACGTGTGGATGAGCCACGGTGACAAGGTCACCCAGATGCCAGGCAACTTCAACGTGCTGGCCAGCACCCCAAGCTGCCCGATCGCCGGCATGTTCGACGACGCCCGTGGCTACTACGGCGTGCAGTTCCACCCGGAAGTGACCCACACCAAGCAGGGCGGCCGCATCCTGTCGCGCTTTGTCCAGGACATCTGTGGCTGCGAAGCCCTGTGGACCCCGTCGAACATCGTCGAAGACGCCATCGCCCAGGTGCGTGAGCAAGTCGGTTCGGCCAACGTCCTGCTGGGCTTGTCCGGCGGCGTCGACTCTTCCGTGGTTGCCGCGCTGCTGCACCGCGCCATCGGCGACCAGCTGACCTGCGTATTCGTCGACAACGGCCTGCTGCGCTTGCACGAAGGCGACCAGGTGATGGCCATGTTCAAGGAGAACATGGGCGTCAAGGTGATCCGCGCCGACGCCGAAGCTCAGTTCCTGGGCAACCTGGAAGGCGAAGCCGACCCGGAGAAGAAGCGCAAGATCATTGGCCGCACCTTCATCGACATCTTCGATGCCGAAGCCAGCAAGCTGGACAACATCCAGTTCCTCGCCCAGGGCACCATCTACCCCGACGTGATCGAGTCGGCTGGCGCCAAGAGCGGCAAGGCCCACGTGATCAAGTCGCACCACAACGTCGGTGGCCTGCCGGAGGAGATGAACCTCAAGCTGGTCGAGCCGTTGCGTGAGTTGTTCAAGGACGAAGTGCGCAAGATCGGCCTGGAGCTGGGCCTGCCGTACGACATGGTTTACCGCCACCCGTTCCCAGGCCCGGGCCTGGGCGTGCGTATCCTCGGTGAAGTGAAGAAGGAATACGCCGACATCCTGCGTCGCGCCGACCACATCTTCATCGAAGAACTGCGCAAGGCCGACTGGTACCACAAGACCAGCCAGGCCTTCGTGGTGTTCCAGCCGGTCAAGTCGGTGGGTGTCGTCGGCGATGGCCGTCGCTACGCCTGGGTCGTGGCGCTGCGCGCCGTCGAGACCGTGGACTTCATGACCGCACGTTGGGCGCACCTGCCGTACGAGCTGCTGGAAACCGTCAGCGGCCGCATCATCAACGAAATCGCCGGTATCTCCCGCGTCACCTACGACGTGTCGAGCAAGCCGCCTGCCACTATCGAGTGGGAATAAGTTGAGCCACAAGGGCGCCGCAAGGCGCCCTTGTCGTATCCGGGCTGCTCACTCGTGTCGTTCGGGCGCTTTGTCGAACAATGCCTTCTGGTACGCGTCATAGGACAGCAGGCGGTTCTTCAGGGTCGTGAACGCGTCGCCTTCGACCGGTTGAGGGTTCTTTTCCTGCGGGTCGTCCTCGAGGTGGTAGCGCACAAGGGTATCCGGGCTGTATTCGTAGATGTACTTGTACGGGTGCTCCACCAGTGCGGAGGACAGCTGGTCGAAGAACGTCGACATGTAAAACACCCGCTTGCCGTGGTCCCTGAGCAAGCTGATGCCTTGCACGTTGAACGGCGCGTCGGCCACCGCGAAGAAGTCGGCAATGGTGGGGGCGATGTCGGTCTGCTGGCTGGTGGTCGAGATCGGCTTGGCCAGGGTCTTGCCCTTGGCCCAGAAAATCAGCGGCACGGTCACTTCTTCTTCGTGCATGGACGAGTTGTGAATGAACAGCCCGTGTTCGCCGAACGACTCGCCATGGTCGCCCACCAGCACGAACAGGGTGGAGTCGAGCAGGCCCGCCTTGTCGTACCCCTCGAGCATTTGCCCGATCAGGGTGTCGGTGGTCTCGATGCAGGTTTCGTACTTTTCCAACGCTGACTGCGAGGCGGACGTGCCCGTGCAGTCGTAGGGGTAATGCGCGGCGCTTGGGAAGTACAAGGCGATAAACCCTTTGCCGGTTTTGCTGACGGCCTGAAGGTGGGGAATGCTGGATGTGTACAGCAGCTCGTCACTGTCGCCAAAACTGCTGTTGTTCTGCGCCAGTGTGTTGGCGGGCGCGATGTCGGCGACGGCATAGGCGTTGGCAACACCGATGGATTTGAGGAAACCGTCCATGTTTTCGAACTGCAGGAAGAGTGAGCTGAAGGCGACGGCCTGCATGTTCTTCTTCTGCTGCAGTTCATGGATCACGCCGGGCTGGTGCAGGGGCATCGCTTCTTTGATTTCAACGCCGGGGTAGGCGTGCTGACCGGTGAAGATCGAGTAGTAGCCCTTGGATGAATGGGGCACCGTCACATACGACTTGAACAGCATGCCTTCGCGCGAAAGCCTGTCGAAGGTGGGGTAGCGCTGGGCGGTGCTGACCTCGGCGCCGAAAATGCTGTTCCAGCGTACCGACTCCATGACGATGTACACCAGGTTCTTGAAGTCTGCTGCGGGCGCGGTGTCGAGTTTGGGCAAGGTGGTGATGGCGGACACCGGGTAAGCGGGTTGTTCGAAGGGCAGCAGGTTGGGGTGCAGGCTCGCATTCACCTGGGTGGCGTTCTGCAGGGCTGAGACCAGCGAGCGGGTGACGATGTTGTCGTTCAGGTCATAGCGGGCGTCCTTGGCGAAGATCGCCCCCAGCAGCAGGCCGCACAGCAACACGACCAAGCCCAGCGTGCGTGCCCTTGCCGGCGCGGCAGGCGGGCGCTTGAACGCCTGGTAGGTGGCCAGGCCCACCAGCCCCCAAGCGGCCAGGTAAGCCAGGCACAGCACGAACACGATGAAGCGGAAGGTCAGGCCAAAGCCTGCCAGCTGGTTGAGGAACACCGGCGCCCCTGACGTCAGGTTGCTGGCATTCTCGAGGCTGTACTGGATCAGCGACCAGTCCAGCGGTTTGAGCCAGAGCTCCCTCACACGCATGTCTATCAGCAGGAACAGCAGCAATGCGCCGCACAGGATGCTGACCAGGAAAAAGTTGTACCTGTGCCTGTGCAGCGTGGTGACAGCGACCAGATAGACCAGGGCCGCCAGCAGCAGGTCTTGCAGCAGGTACAGGGCAATACTGGCAAGATCGGTGTCGATCCAGCGGTTGGAGAAGTAGCTGACCAGGATGATCTTCGGCACCAGCAGCAGCGCAACGGCAAACAGCAGCGCAACCTCAAGCAGATGGTTTCTTCGCTCCATGGTGCTTCGCTCCCCCGAGTCCCTGCACAGGCCAATGACATCACTTAAGCAGTACGTCCCTGTTTGGGCAAGAAAGCCCCGGGGTGGCGTTGTACAAGGCTGCGACAAGACTTCACTTAATATTTCGCAAATGCAGGTGTATCGTATTCGCCCTTCATCGCCGGCCATTGCCGGTGTGCTGATTGTGCAGAAACGAGGTACCCGCACCGATGTCCTTTACCCGTCGACAAATGCTCAAGGGCCTGACCGGCCTGGTGGTGGTAGGCCTGGGCGCCGGGGGCGCAGCGCGCTACTGGCTGGGCAAGGTCGAGGATGACAACGCCGGGCACGACTACGAGCTGATCGCCGCCCCCCTGGATGTCGAGCTGGTGCCGGGTTTCAAGACCGAGGCCTGGGCCTTCGGCCCGTCGGCGCCGGGTACCGAGCTGCGGGTGCGTCAGGGCACCTGGTTGCGGGTGCGCTTCATCAACCACTTGCCGGTGGAAACCACCATTCATTGGCACGGCATCCGCCTGCCGCTGGAAATGGACGGCGTGCCTTATGTGTCGCAGTTGCCGGTCAAGCCGGGCGAATACTTCGACTACAAGTTCAAGGTGCCGGATGCGGGCAGTTACTGGTACCACCCGCACGTCAGCAGCTCCGAGGAACTCGGCCGTGGGCTGGTCGGCCCGCTGATCGTCGAGGAGCGCGAGCCGACCGGCTTTGCGCATGAGCGCACCCTCAGCCTGAAAAACTGGCATGTCGACGAGCAGGGCGCCTGGATGCCGTTCAGCGTGCCGCGCGAGGCTGCCCGCAACGGCACCGCGGGTCGGCTGATCACCATCAATGGCCAGCCCGACTCGGTCACCGAGCTGCCGGCCGGGCAGGTGGTGCGGGTGCGCCTGCTGAACCTGGACAACACCTGGACCTACCGCCTCAACCTCAAGGGCAACTGCGAGGCGATGATCTACGCCCTCGATGGCAACCCGGTCACGCCGCGCCCTCTGGACGACGATTACTGGCTCGGGCCGGGCATGCGTATCTGCCTGGCCATCCGTATCCCCGAGGCGGGCGAGGAGGTTTCCCTGCGTGACGGCTTCGTGCGCCTGGGTACCCTGCGCTCGGTGGCCAGCAACCAGGCGCCGGGCGACTGGCCCAAGGCGCTGCCGGCCAACCCGATTGCCGAGCCGGACCTGAAGAATGCCGAGAAGCTCAACTTCAACTTCGAATGGGTCGGCAAGGTCTCGGTGAACACCGACAACGGCAAGCCGCCGAGCCTGTGGCAGATCAACGGCCAGGCCTGGGACATCACCGACAAGACCTGCGCCGACCGACCGATCGCCACGCTGCAGAAGGGCAAGAGCTATATCTTCGAGCTGAAGAACATGACCCAGTACCAGCACCCGATCCACCTGCATGGCATGAGTTTCAAGGTGATCGCGTCCAATCGCCGCAAGATCGTCGAGCCGTGGTTCACCGACACCTACCTGCTGGGCAAGAACGAGCGGGCCCAGGTGGCATTGGTGGCCGATAACCCGGGGACCTGGATGTTCCATTGCCATGTCATCGACCACATGGAAACCGGCCTGATGGCCGCGATCGCGGTGGTCTGATGCGCCCACAGATCATTGATCGCAGTCGCGATCAGGAATTCATGCGCCTGGCGCTGCAACTGGCCGCCGAAGGCGCGAGCCTGGGTGAAGTGCCGGTGGGGGCGGTGCTGGTGCAGCACGGCCAGGTGATCGGCCAGGGCTTCAACCGGCCGATCATCGACAGCGACCCCAGCGCCCATGCCGAAATGGTTGCCATCCGTGCTGCGGCGAAGTCTGCCAGCAACTACCGGCTGCCGGGCAGCACCCTGTACGTGACCCTGGAGCCCTGCAGCATGTGTGCCGGGCTGATCGTCCATTCGCGGGTGGCGCGGGTGGTTTACGGGGCGCTGGAGCCCAAGGCCGGCATCGTGCAGAGCCAGGGGCAGTTCTTCGGGCAGGGCTTTCTCAACCATCGGGTGATGGTCGAGGGCGGGGTGTTGGCGGAGGAGTGTGGGGCAATCTTGAGCGAGTTCTTCAAGGCCAGGCGGGCGAAGGCGTAGCTCTGGCAGTCTTGTGTCGCCTGTGCCGGCCCTTTCGCGGGTAAACCCGCTCCCACAGGCGCCATGGCAAGCCGAAATTACATCGCCGGCGACTGCTCCGCCGGCTTGTCCTTGTTGACCCCCGGCACATGCAGGTTGCCTTCGGCCACCTGGCCCTCGAGCTGCGGCTGGGTCACCCAGGTGAGGATGTCGTAGTAACGGCGGATGTTGGCCACGAAGTGCACTGGCTCACCGCCGCGGGCATAGCCGTACTTGGTCTTGCTGTACCACTGCTTCTGCGACAGGCGCGGCAGCATCTTCTTCACGTCCAGCCACTTGTTCGGGTCAAGCTTTTCACGCTTGGCCAGGGTGCGGGCGTCATCCAGGTGGCCGCTGCCGACGTTGTAGGCGGCCAGGGCGAACCAGGTGCGGTCGGGCTCCTTGATGCTGTCGTCGAGCTCTTCCTTGATCTTCATGAAGTACTTGGCACCGCCCTGGATGCTCTGCTTGGGGTCGAGGCGGTTGGACACCCCCATGGCCTGGGCGGTGCGCTGGGTGAGCATCATCAGGCCGCGCACGCCCGTCTTGGAGGTGACCTCCGGTTGCCACATGGATTCCTGGTAGCCGATGGCCGCCAGCAGGCGCCAGTCCACTTGCTCGACCTTGGCGTAGCTCTTGAAGTGCTTCTCGTACTTGGGCAGGCGCTGCTGCAGGTGCTGGGCGAAGGTGTAGGCGCCCACGTAGCCGAGTACGTCGACATGGCCGTAGTAACGGTCTTTCAGGCGCTGCAGGGTGCCGTTCTTCTGCGCCTTGTCGAGGAACTCGTTGATCTCGTTGAGCAGGCTGTTGTCGTCACCGGCGGCCACCGCCCAGCGCTGATCGCGGCTGTCGCCCAGGTCGAAGGCCACGCGCACGTTGGGGAAGTAGACCTGGTTCATCGCCAGCTCATTGGAGTCGACCAGGGTCAGGTCGATCTGGCCTTCGTCGACCATGCGCAGCAGGTCGACCACTTCGACGGCGTCGGACTCTTCGTATTCCAGCCCTGGGTTCTGCTTTTTCAGTTCCGCCAGCTGGTCGGCGTGGCTGCTGCCCTTGAGCACCATGATCTTCTTGCCCACCAGGCCTTTGGCATTGGTGGGGCGCGAACGGCCATTGCGGTAGATGACCTGGGGCGTGACTTCAAGGTAGGGGTGGGAGAACTTCGCCTGGGTGGTGCGCCGCTCGCTGCTGACCAGGCCGGCGGCGGCCAGCACCGGGCCGGACGGCTTGCCCAGTTGGTCGAACAGTTGGTCGAGGTTGTCGGCGGTCTCGATCTGCAGCTTCACCCCAAGGTCGTCGGCAAAACGCTTGACCAGCTCGTACTCGAAACCGGTTTCGCCGTTGCGGTCCTGGAAGTAGGTGGCCGGGCTGTTGCGGGTAATCACGCGCAATACGCCGTCCTCCTTGACGCGTTCGAGGGTGCTGGGTTTTTCAACGCAGGCACCGAGCATCAGGAAGAGTCCGGTTGCGAAGAGCCATTTGGCGCAACGCTGGCGCAAAGCAGTGTGGGCGAACATAGCGTGCAGTATACGCAAAGGACTGCTGGCGCCATATCTCGACAATATGCGGGTTGTCTGGTAGCGAATTTTGCGCCACTGGCGGCATCAAGGCAGGCGTGGGAGCGGGCTTGCCCCGCGATTGACGGTTACTGGCGGCGCTTTTCGGGCCTCTGGCGCTATCGCGGAGCAAGCCCGCTCCCACGTTTGGACAGGTGTTTTTTTTGACCTGCAGGTCCGGTTCCACCGCCCGGCAGCATTGGCTTAGAGCGGGTGCCGAAAGCCTGCAAATTAGGCTAGAATGCACGGCCTCTAAGCACACCCCTTCCTGAGGCTGTCCCGACGATGTTGATCCTGCGCGGCGCTCCTGCCCTTTCTGCCTTTCGCCACGGTAAATTACTCGAGCAACTGAGCCAGAAAGTCCCCGCTGTTACTGGTTTGTATGCCGAATTCGCCCACTTCGCCGACGTCGACGGCGAGCTGACCGCCGACCAGCAGCAGGTGCTGGGCCGTCTGCTCAAGTACGGCCCGAGCGTGCCGGTGCAGGAGCCGACCGGCCGCCTGTTCCTGGTGGTCCCGCGCCTGGGCACCATCTCGCCTTGGGCCTCCAAGGCCAGCGACATCGCCCACAACTGCGGCCTGCAGTCGATCCAGCGCCTGGAGCGCGGCATCGCCTACTACGTCGCCGGTGAACTGTCCGACGCCGACGCCCAGCTGATCGCCGCCGAGCTGCACGACCGCATGACCCAGCGCGTGCTGGCCAAGCTGAAGCAGGCAGCCGACCTGTTCAGCCACGCCCAGCCCAAGCCGATGACCTCGGTCGACATCCTGGCCGGTGGCCGCGACGCGCTGGCGCAAGCCAACATCGACCTGGGCCTGGCCCTGGCCGAAGACGAGATCGACTACCTGGTCAATGCCTTCCAGGGCTTGAAGCGCAACCCGAACGACATCGAGCTGATGATGTTCGCCCAGGCCAACTCCGAGCACTGCCGCCACAAGATCTTCAACGCCAGCTGGGACATCGACGGCGAAGAGCAGGAAAAAAGCCTGTTCGGCATGATCAAGAACACCTACCAGATGCACAGCGAAGGCGTGTTGTCCGCTTACAAGGACAACGCCTCGGTGATCGTCGGTTCGGTGGCCGGCCGCTTCTTCCCGAACCCTGAAACCCGCCAATACGGCGCGGTGCAGGAGCCGGTGCACATCCTGATGAAGGTCGAGACCCACAACCACCCGACCGCCATCGCCCCGTTCTCCGGCGCCTCCACCGGCTCCGGCGGCGAAATCCGCGACGAAGGCGCCACCGGCCGCGGCGCCAAGCCCAAGGCTGGCCTGACCGGCTTCACCGTGTCCAACCTGCGTATCCCGGGCTTCGAACAGCCATGGGAGAAAGCCTATGGCAAGCCGGAGCGCATCGTCGACGCGCTGGACATCATGATCGAAGGCCCGCTGGGCGGCGCTGCGTTCAACAACGAATTCGGCCGCCCGGCACTGACCGGCTACTTCCGTACCTTCGAGCAGAGCATCAACACCCCCCACGGCGAAGAAGTGCGCGGCTACCACAAGCCGATCATGCTCGCCGGCGGCATGGGCAACATTCGTGAAGACCACGTACAGAAGGGCGAGATCACCGTCGGCGCCAAGCTGATCGTGCTCGGCGGCCCGGCCATGCTGATCGGCCTGGGCGGCGGCGCCGCTTCGTCGGTGGCCACCGGCGCCAGCTCTGCCGACCTGGATTTCGCCTCGGTACAGCGCGAAAACCCGGAAATGGAGCGCCGTTGCCAGGAGGTCATCGACCGTTGCTGGCAGCTGGGTGACAAGAACCCGATCGCCTTCATCCACGACGTGGGTGCCGGCGGTATCTCCAACGCCTTCCCAGAGCTGGTCAACGACGGCGGCCGCGGCGGGCGCTTCGAGCTGCGCAACGTGCCCAACGACGAGCCGGGCATGGCCCCGCACGAGATCTGGAGCAACGAATCCCAGGAGCGCTACGTGCTGGCGGTCAGCGCCGAAGACTTCGAGCGCTTCCAGGCCATCTGCGAGCGCGAGCGCTGCCCGTTCGCGGTCGTTGGCGAAGCCACCGAAGAACCACACCTGACCGTCACCGACAGCCACTTCGACAACACCCCGGTGGACATGCCGCTCGACGTGCTGCTGGGCAAGCCGCCGCGCATGCACCGTTCGGTGACCCGCGAAGCCGAGCTGGGCGATGAGTTCGACCCGAGCACGCTGGAACTGGCCGACTCCGTCGAGCGCGTTCTGCGTCACCCGGCCGTGGCCAGCAAGAGCTTCCTGATCACCATCGGCGACCGCACCATCACCGGCCTGGTCGCCCGCGACCAGATGGTCGGCCCGTGGCAGGTCCCGGTGGCCGACTGCGCCGTCACCGCCACCAGCTTCGACGTCTACACCGGCGAAGCCATGGCCATGGGCGAGCGTACTCCGCTGGCACTGCTGGATGCCCCGGCGTCCGGCCGCATGGCCATCGGCGAGACCATCACCAACCTGGCCGCCTCGCGCATCGAAAAACTGTCCGACGTCAAACTGTCGGCCAACTGGATGTCCGCCGCGGGTCACCCGGGTGAAGACGCCCGTCTGTACGACACCGTCAAGGCCGTGGGCATGGAACTGTGCCCTGAACTGGGCATCACCATCCCGGTCGGCAAAGACTCGATGTCGATGAAGACCAAGTGGAGCGAAGAGGGCGCCGAGAAGAGCGTGACCTCGCCGATGTCGCTGATCATCACCGGCTTCGCCCCGGTCACCGACATCCGCAAGACCCTGACCCCGCAATTGCGCATGGACAAGGGCGAAACCGACCTGATCCTGATCGACCTGGGTCGTGGCCAGAACCGCATGGGTGCCTCGATCCTGGCGCAGACCCACGGCAAGCTGGCCAGTGCCGCCCCTGACGTCGACGACGCCGAAGACCTCAAGGCGTTCTTCGCCGTGATCCAGGGCCTGAACGCCGATGGTCACCTGCTGGCCTACCACGACCGTTCCGACGGCGGCCTGATGACCACCGTGCTGGAAATGGCTTTCGCTGGCCACTGCGGCCTCGAGCTGGAACTGAACACCCTGACCAGCAAGCGTGAAAAGGTTGCTGCCATCCTCTTCAACGAGGAGTTGGGTGCGGTGATCCAGGTGCGTCAGGACGCCACCGGTGAAGTGCTGGCACAGTTCAGCGCCGCCGGGCTGGGTGAAGACTGCGTCGCGGTGATCGGCCAGCCGATCAACAACGGCGAAGTCCTGATCAACTTCGAAGGTGAAGAACTGTTCAAGGGCGATCGTCGCCTGCTGCAGCGCCAGTGGGCCGAGACCAGCTACCAGGTCCAGCGCCTGCGCGACAACGCCGACTGCGCCGACCAGGAATTCGACCTGCTGCTCGAAGAAGATAACCCTGGCCTGTCGGTCAAGCTTGGCTACGACGTCAACGACGACATCGCCGCGCCGTACATCAAGAAAGGTGTGCGCCCGCAAGTGGCAATCCTGCGCGAGCAGGGCGTCAACGGCCAGGTCGAGATGGCAGCCGCCTTCGACCGCGCAGGCTTTGCCGCGATCGACGTGCACATGAGCGACATCCTCGCCGGCCGTGTCGATTTCGAAGCCTTC
Organism: Pseudomonas sp. GZD-209; assembly: GCF_049310485.1. Lineage (NCBI taxonomy): Bacteria > Pseudomonadati > Pseudomonadota > Gammaproteobacteria > Pseudomonadales > Pseudomonadaceae > Pseudomonas > Pseudomonas sp. GZD-209. Next base: position 20,242 of record NZ_JBMOWQ010000038.1, on the reverse strand, counting down.
AAAGGCCTGGTGGCCTGCGGTGGCTTCTCCTACGGCGACGTGCTCGGTGCCGGTGAAGGCTGGGCCAAGTCGGCGCTGTTCAACGCCCGTGCCCGCGATGCCTTCCAGGCGTTCTTCGAGCGTACCGACAGCTTCGCCCTGGGCGTGTGCAACGGCTGCCAGATGATGTCCAACCTGCACGAGTTGATCCCGGGCACCGAGTACTGGCCGCACTTCGTGCGCAACCGCTCGGAGCAGTTCGAGGCGCGCGTGGCCATGGTCGAAGTGCAGAAGTCCAATTCGATCTTCCTGCAGGGCATGGCCGGTTCGCGCATGCCGATCGCCATCGCCCACGGTGAAGGCCATGCCGAGTTCGCCAGCGAAGAGGCACTGCTGGAAGCCGACCTGTCCGGTTGCGTGGCCCTGCGCTACGTCGACAACCACGGCAAGGTCACCGAAGCCTACCCGGCCAACCCGAACGGCTCGCCGCGCGGGATCACCGGCCTCACCAGCCGTGACGGTCGCGTGACCATTATGATGCCGCACCCGGAGCGTATGTTCCGTGCCGTGCAGAACTCCTGGCGCCCGGACGAGTGGCAGGAAGACGCGGCCCTGATGCGCATGTTCCGTAACGCGCGCGTCTGGGTGAACTAAGGGTGCACAAGCTCGCCTTCTTCGTCCCCGACAGCCATGTCGAAGTGGTCAAGGCCGCTGTGTTCGCCGCCGGTGGCGGGCGCATCGGCGGCTATGACCACTGCGCCTGGCAGACCCTCGGCCAGGGCCAGTTCCGCCCGTTGGACGGCAGCCAGCCGTACCTCGGGCAGGCCGGCCAGGTCGAGGTGGTCGAGGAGTGGAAGGTGGAGCTGGTGGTGGCTGACGGGCTGATCATTCAGGTCGTCGACGCGCTCAAACGGAGCCATCCGTATGAGACACCGGCTTATGAGGTCTGGCAGTTGCTGGACCTTTGAGCCGACGCTCGAATGGATACGAAGAAGGGTGGGCCTAGGCCCACCCTTCTTTATGCTCAAAGGTTATTGCAATCAAAAGAACGGGAACAGATTGTTGAAACTTTCGCTGGTCTTGATCGGCGTATAGTTCTTGATCTCATCAAGCTCGCGCAGATGTTCCCGTGCATGTTTCTGGTAACTTTCACGCAGCTTGTCGAACAGGCTGGAAGAGGAACCCCGCGCAATTTCCTCTTTATGGGTACATGCCCATTTCCTGACGATTTCATCCTGCCAGTCGGTGTCATAAGGGTGCTGAATGAAGGCGATGGCCTGATCTGAGGGGGGCACTTCAAGCTCACCCCTCCAGTACGCCTGCATGTGATCGCCCAACTGTTTTACTGCCTCTTCGGCGAGCAAGGTCGCCAGTCCGTGGAAGGGGTGGGTGTCGTGATCCTTGGCCAACTGTGAGTGGGTCGGGTCTACGCCCGGCGTAGTATTGGGATCATCGCCAAACTCTGTCTGGAAATCGTCCACCAGGTCGCCGAGTTTTGTCAGCAATGACTGGAAGACTTGGTTGCAGTAATAGCCGACCACCCGCAACGGCAGGGTCACGACCCAATACACATAATGGGTAAAGCGGAACAACGGCTTATCGGCGAGGTTGTCGCGCAGCGCCAGCAGTCTTTCCAGTGCATTCAGCCACATGGGATTTTCCTGCTCGCGGAGCAGAATCAGCATCACCTTCTCGGCATCGCTACGGTAGCCACGTTCAATGTCCTTGAACGCCGGAGGGCTGGTGGGGAACATCATCTTGGCCAAGGGTTCGGCAACACTGGCGAGTATGTCGAAACCGCTGAACAGGCCGGTAACCACTGGCAGGCCATGTTTACAGTCGGTTTCTGTTGTCCAGGGCAATACGTCCTTATGGCCAAGCTTGCGCAAGCTGAGCTCGACGAAGTTGGAGTGGGCGAAATAATCTTCAACGATATGCAGGGCCTCGCCGAAATGCCGCAGGCGATCTGTTTTTTCGTCGGAGTACCCAGCCCTTTGGATGTGGTGATGCAGGTTATTGATCGGCCCATCCATGTAGACCTTTCTCGATTCAATGGGATAGACCATGGTCGCGTCATCACCTGGCCTGATCGGCGCTTCGAAATCCTCGTCGATTGCCCTGGGGTCGAGGGGCATCTCACTGTGGTCGGTGGGGTTGTCGATGTGTTCCGACGGGCGATACACCCCGAGCAGTTCGGTAGTCACCCTGTAGGCTTCGCGCCCCTCCTCAGTGTTCTGCAGGCTGTTGAACGCTTTGAGGGCCAGCAGGTCGACGATCTGGGTGAGGGCGTCTCGAGAGATCTTCCTGGGGAATTGCTTGGGGGCATCCATGGGGCGAACGAGCTTGGGGTCGATCAGTTGTGAATGGTCGCGTAGCCAGTTGCCGAAGTAGACAGCCTTGACTTCCTGCGCACTGAAACCGACCTTCCTCAGGACCTGTGCGATCGTTTCGTGGCCACCTTCGCCTGCGCCGAACCGTGGTTGTGGCCTGACACGACGCAGTTCCGGGATCACCGCCTCAACAGGGGGCGCGTCGCTCACATCCAGGGCCAGTGTCAGTTCTTCCCCGGCAACGGTGAAATAGCCGAACACCGTGCCGTCCTCGGGGGAACTGTCGATGAAGGTCATCATGCTGGCGTATCTGCCGGCAACTTCCTGCGCTTGTTCAGGTGTCGGTGGCGACAGATCGTCCTCGCCCATGGCGTGGCGCTCGATCTGGATCAGGTTGGCCAGATGGCCACCAAAGGCGCCGAGCAGGGCCAACAAGAATTCGGGTGTGTCTTGTGGATTGGCGAGCACCCGGTCGATGGCCGACTGGTCGATGAAGATGACCTGCAAGTCGTTGTCGTAGCGGGTGATGGTGTCTTGCTGCGTCACCACCTGGAATGCAGGGTTGTCGAGGGCGCCTTCAAGTAAGTCGGTACGAAGCTTGAGATAGACCTCAGCCGGTACTTCCAGGCCGAACACCGGCATGAAGGTGAGCATGAAGTCGAGCTCCGGGGTATCCATGGCAAACACGGTAAGCTGGTCGTGAGCGAAAGAACTCTCGAAAACGGGTGCTTCTTCCTCGTACATCGTGGCGTTGTTCATGCCGTGCATGTCGCGTCCTCTCATCAAATGTGTAGGACGTTCAGCGTGATGTTTCACAAGCTGCGGAAGAATATGGAACTGGATCCTACAGTGACGCGGGAAACATCTTTCTTGGTGTTCATCCAGGTCTGAGTCGGCTGGCCGCAGCAACTGACGACCTTGCCGTCAGTTGCTGCCATGTGGCCTGTTGCAAGCGATTTACCGCGCCTTTCAGGCGATGCCGATCTCCCCGCCGTCGTTACGCTGGATGACCACGGTCGAAGAGCGTGGGCGCACCTTTTCGCCGGCCGGCGTGGCATCGGTGGCGATCCCGCTGGCTGGCCAGTTTTCCGGGTGCTGGATGTTGACGAACAGGGTCTTGTTATCCGGGGTGAAGGCGATGCCCGTCACCTCGCAGCCATTGGGCCCGACGAAGAAGCGCCGCAGGTCCGCCTGGTTGCTGGCGTTGACCGGTATCTGCTTGCCGTTGCCATCCACCAGGTCGGTGGGGATCACCGCCAGCAACTGGTCGTTGGTGTAGCTGGTCACGCTCTGTTCGCCGTTGTCGGTCTCGAACCACAGTACGCCGCGGCTATCGAAGCGCATGCCGTCGGGGCTGGCGAACTGGTTCATCTCGGTCAGGCCGGAGCGGTTGATGTCGGGGCCGCCGGCGGCGTTGGCGCCGAACACGAAGATGTCCCAGGTGAAGCGCTGGTGATCGTCGCTTTCGTGCCAACGGATGATGTGGCCGTGGCGGTTGGGGCCGCGCGGGTTGGCCGCATCGACCTTGTCCGGGCTGCGTGCGCTGTTGTTGGTCAGGGTGAGGTAGGCGTCGCCATTGAGCGGGTTGACCGCGGTCCACTCGGGGCGGTCCATCGGCGTTGCGCCCACGGCGTCGGCGGCGCCACGGGTATTGAGGATGATGCCCGCCAGGTCGCCATAACGTGCCCCCAGGGTGGCGCCGTCGGTCGTGGCGGTTACTGCATCGAGCAGCAGCCACACACCCTTGCCGTCGGCATCGAACCGCGCCACGTAGAGCTTGCCCTTGTCCAGGTATTTGGCGCCGGTGGCCAGGCGGTCGGCAGGCTTGGCATCGGCCGGGTCCCACAGCGCGTCCGAGACGAACTTGTACAGGTACTCGTTGTTGGAGTCGTCGCCGGTGTACCAGACCAGCGGCTTGCCGGCCACGGCCAGGCCCGGGCAGCAGCCCTCGTGGCGGAACCGGCCCAGCGCGGTGCGCTTCACCGCCCGGGTGGCGCTGTTGTAGGGGTCGATCTCGACGATGTAACCGTAGGTGCTGGCCTCGTTACGGAAGTCGTCGCTGGCGCTGGCACCGCTCGGGGTGAGGTTGAAACGGGCGAATTCGTCGTCGAACTCGCTGGCGTCCCCGGCGGCGGTTTCCCAGCTGTATTGGCCCGTGGTGGCGGAGACGCCGATGCGCACCTGGTCGGCAGGGCGGGTGGCGGTGTTGACGAAGATGCCCGGCCAGTTCTCCTCGCAGGTCAGGTAAGTGCCCCATGGGGTGTAGCCGTTGCCGCAGTTGTTGTTGGTGCCACGGCATTCCACGCCACTGGGCGAGAAGCGGGTCTTGACGTGCTCTGTGCCGCGCAGGGGGCCGGCGATGTCCATCACCGTGGCGGTGGTGAAGCGCCGGTTCAGCGGGTCGTTGTCGACCACCTGCCAGCGCCCGCCGACCTTGCGGATGCGTACCACGCCGGCGCCGTGGGCGTTGATCTCCTTGCGCACCTCTTCGGCCGGGCGCTTGCCGTCGACCGTGGTAGGGCCGGCCGGGTGCAGGGCGGCGGTGTCGATGTATTCGAAGTTGATCGCCAGCAGGCCGTCGTCGGAGCTGCCATCGATGGGGAAGAAATGCATGCCGTCATGGTGCATGCCCATGGCATTGGCCTGGTCGGCGGCGCTGTTGCTGCCGTCCGCTTGCCAAGGTTTGCCGCTGCTGTTCAGCGGCGTGCCCCAAGGCGCCAGTACATAGGCGCTGTAGCCGGCGGCGACGACGCAGGCGTCGGTGCGCGAGCCTTTGATCGATTGGAAGCCAAGTTTGGGCGTGGCAGGTTTCGGCGTGGGGGCAGGGGTGCTGGCGCCGCTGTCGAAGCAGCCGGCCAGGCCTGCGCCGGCGATCATGGCGATTGCAGCGCCCAGGCCGCCGCGTACCACGGCCCGACGGCTCAGGTAGGCGTCCATGACGCTGGCCATCGGCAGGTTGCCGCTCAGGTTGCGGTCCAGGTTGTCGCCGCTGTCTCGACTCATCAGGTGTCCTTTTTTATCCGAGTTGAAGCAAACGCAAACTGTAGGTCGCAAATGTGACGATCAGTTTGCAGAAAGGTTACCGGGGCTCGCGGCCCCGGCGATTGCTGCGCAGGCTTTGTTTCTGCATGTTTAGCCGTGATGGCTACGGCTTGCCGTCGATCCGAGACACCCACTCGGTACCACGGCTATGGCCACTGGTACGCAACAGGCCCAGGTCAAGCGAGTTGTCGCCCCCGGCGGCGCCTTTGCCTTGGATGCTTTCGAGCACGGCGGTGCCTAGGTCGATCGGTGAGTTGGACGCGTCCAGCGACAGGTCGCGGCGATAGTCACGACCGCTCAAGGTCTCACGGGTGACACTGCTGCCGCCCAGGTCGACGCGGCCTTCGCTGGCCAGCAGCCTGGCACCGGTCAGGCGGGTATCGCCTGCCACTTTCAGGTCGATGCCCTGGGTGCCGGCGAGGGTGGTCTGCCGGGTGACGGTGTCACGTTGTTGATGGCTGACTTGCACCTTGAGCGTCGGTGACAAGGCGGGCTCCGACTTGGCCAGCCACTTGCCGGCCTTGTCGCGCACCTTGTCGCCAGCCGGCCCGGCCAGTGCGCTGGCAGCGTTGATATGCCCCTGCGGGTTCTTCTCCTGGCTGAGGCGCCCGTCAACCGTCAGCGCGAGGCTGTCGACTCGGTCCTTGCGGCTGGCGACCAGCAAGTCGCCGCCCACCTTGCCACTGATGCGCTCGGCATCCAGGCGTGCGCCTTCGATACGTGTGTCGCCACGGCTGTGCAGGTCGATCTCCCCGGCGTTCAGGGTGCTGTCGTGCCAGGCCTGGTTGTTGCGCCTGTCGAGTCCCACCTGCACCCGTCCGTGCAGGGCGCGCACATCCTTGTCGCGGGTTTCGCCACGGTTCAGCTTGAAGCCGGCCCCGGCGGTGATGTCGCGATTGTCGCGGTGCTCCTGCTGGCTCGATGCTTCGATCAGCAAACCGCCGTGCCTGGCATCCAGGCCGATCCGCGGGGCGCTGGCCTGCAGCCCCTGAACCTGCAGGGCGACGTCATCACGGGCCAGGCTGGTGAGCTGCAGCGCAGCCTTGCTGGTGAAGCGGGCGTCCACGGCCTGAAGGTCATGTTCATCCACCTTGGCGCTGGTGAAGTGCCCGCCCAGGTTACCGCCTTTGCCTGCACCGGTTGTGCCGGCGATTTCCAGACCGCCACCGAGGGTGGAACCGCTGGCCTCATGGCTATCACTGGCGGCGCCAACTGTCAGCAGGCCGTCGCTGTGCAGGGTGATGTCGCCGCTGGCATCGATACGCGTGCCCTCAAGGTGCAGGTTGGAGGCGCTATTGAGTTCGACCGCGCCCTTGGCGTCGACCTGGGCTACCTGCGCCTTGGTGTCCGCGCCTTGCCGCCGGCTGTGATCGAGGTAACCACGCAGGTCGAGGCCCTGGCTGCCGGGGCGGTTGCCGCCCTTGGCCCAGAGGCTGGCGTCCAGTTGCGTTTTGTTCTGCGTGGTGCGGTCATGGGCCGCAGCCAAGGTCAGGTTGCCGGTGCTGACCAAGCTGACCGCGCCATCGCCACCGTCGAAACGCGTGCCTTCATACCGCCCATCGCTGCCCAGTTGTACCTGGATACCGGTTTGCCCATACAGGCTGCCGGGGCGGGCGAGGGTAGTGGTCTGCCGGTTCGCCAGGGCGCCGCCTTTGCCTTCGAGGCGGCCGTTGATGTCCTGCCCGGTGCTGGTATCCACCCGCAAGCCGCCGTCGACTGCCAGACGCCGCACTTCGTGCTGCTGCTCGTCGCTTGCAGCAAGCAGTTGATGCGTGTCGGCCTGGATCTGCAGCGGGCCGCTGCTGGCGCTGTAGTGGGTGCCCTGGTCATCGATACGCTTGGCGTCGATGCGTACCGTGGCGCCACTGAAAGTGCTGGCCTGGGCGCTGCTGTTGGCGTCGGTCTGGGTGCGGGCGAGGTGGTTTACGGTCAGGTCGGCGCCAACACTGGGTGGTGCCAGCGCGTCTTCGATGCCGGGCTGCTGGAAGCGCGCGGCTTCATCGCCGTTGACCAGGCGTTCGATGGGCCGGGAAATATCGCGGTACTCGATGCTCGCCCCCAGGCTGCCCTGCCAGTGGTTGCTGCGCTGTTCGCGGGCCGTGCTGTTGTGCGCGGCACGATTGTCGATGCGCGGGGCGTTGACCAGCAGTGTACCTGCGGCCTCGACACTGGCCGCTTCGCTGGCCAGGTGCGGGGTGTCGATGCGCAGGTCGCCAGCGGCCTTGAGTTCGCTGCGTTGCAGCGTGCTGCTGGTTTCGCGCTGGCTGTCCTGCTTGCGGTGGCCGTAGAAGGCACTGCCGATGCGGTCGATGCCACCGGTCACGGCAAGGCCGCCGCCGCTGCGAGTGTCGGTCGTATGGTTGGCCTCGGTATGGCGCGCGGCGTCGAGAACCACCTTCTGCGCCTGCAGGCTCAGGTCCGCGGAGTTGGCCAGCACCTGTGAGCCGGTGACGTTCAGCTGTCCGCCACTGCGCAGGTCAACGGCAGCGCCGCTCAGCGTGCTGGCGACCTGCTGCGTTGCCGATTGCCGCTCGTCGACCTGGGCAACCTCGTAGCCGACTCTGGCGTCGTACTGGCGCGAGTCCGGCTTGCCGTCCTGCGCCAGCCGGGTTTGTTGGGCGCTGGCAGTCAGATAGCGTTGTTGGCTGGAGCGTTCGGTGCTGTGGGTGGTTTGTGCACTTTCGATGTCGAGGTTGCCCTTGGCATCGAGCTCCAGCTTTTGCCCGGCACTGAGGGTGGCCCCCTGCACCTTCAACTCATCGGCGCTGGCCAGGCGCAGGTTGCTGGTGGAGCGCAGGTCGCTCTGCAGCACCTGTTGCGTGTTCTGCCGGGTTTCGCTGCTCTTGCCGAGCAGGCCGAACACTTTGCTGTCACTGGCGTTTTGCTGCGATTGGCGGGTGCTCTTTGCGGCCTCGACCGTCAGCGCGGCCTTGTCGCTGTAGAGCACGGCGTCGCCGCCACTGCTGACCGTGCTGCCGCGGATGGCCATGCTGTCGGCACTGACACTGAGCTTGCCTTCGGCGCGCAGGCTGCTGCCGCTGGCCTGGCTGCCCTGGGTCTGGTCGCCGTTGCGCTTGCCGAAGAAGGTGCCGGACACCAGGTCGCCGCGGTAGTCGCGCTGGTTGCCGCTATCCTTGAGCGCCTGTTCGCCCACCTCGACCTGGCGTGCCTGCAACTGCAGGTCGCCCTGGCTGTGCAGGGTGCTGGCGCGGACCCGCAGGGCATTGCCTGCGCTGGCCACGATCTGCGCGCCCTGGAGGGTGCTGGGGCTGGCCTTTTCGCGGTATTGCTGGCTGTCGCTGTCGCCGCGCCAGAGGTGTTTGCGATGGCGCACCTGCTCGTCGACGGTGCTGCTGTCGACTGCGGCGTCGATTGCCTGGTCGGCACCGCTGTGCAAGGCCAGCGTGCCTCCGGCCTGCAGCTGGGCGGCGCTCAGTTGCAGGTCGTCGCGGGCGTCGAGGGTGAGGTCGTCACTGGCCTGCAGTACCGAGCCCTGTTGCGCACGGTCGGTCTGGGTGCGCTCGCGGTTGTAGGTTTCCGTGGTGACGAACCACCATTTCTTGTCCCAGGCATCGCGGTCTCGTTGTATTTCTTCGCGGGTGGCGGCATCCAGGGTGAGTGTCTGCCCCGCGCGGGCTTCGATGCGCTCGGCCTGGCCGCGGGTGGCGGTCAGTTGCAGGTCGCCGGCGGCGTCCAGGGTCAGTGCGCCGCGGCTGCTGGTCAGGCTGGCCTGGTGCTGCCCGGTGCCTTGCACACGCAGGTCGCCGGCGGAGCGGATGGTCAGCTGGTCATCGGCCTGCAAGGCCACGGCGCCGACCTTGACGCCTGCGCCTTCGGCGCTGCTCACCACGCGGATGCGCCCGGCACGCATGGCGCCAAACAGGCTGGCGTCGATGCTGCCCGGGGTGCCGGGCAGGTGCTGCAGTACCTCGCCGCTGGCAGCGTCGAGGCGCTGGCGGCCGACGTTCAGGTTCAGCTCGCCCTTGGCCTCGATCGGCCCGACGCTGTCGATGCGCGGGGCGATCAGGTCCAGCGCGCCTTCCTTGTTGGACTGCCCTTGCGCCAGTACCTGCAGCGCGCCCTCGGCCTTGAGCGTATCCAGGTACTTGAGCTGCTGGTCTTCGATGACCGGGGTGCCCACCAGCAAACCGGCGCGGGTGGTGTTGATGAAGCTACCGCCGTTGAGGGTGATGCCGTTGGGGTTGGCGAGGATGTAGTCGGCAGCACGGCCGAAAATCTCCTGTGGGCCTTCAATCAGTGAGGCGTTGCGGCTGATCACTTCGTTGAGGATGGTCGAGGCGGCCTGGCCCTGGAACTGCGGGTTGGCCGCCAGGGCACCGGCCAGTTGCGACTGGCCGGCGTGCACGGCGTTGTTCAGGACCAGGCCCTGGTTGCCGACGTTGTAGTCGAGGAACTGGTTGTGCGACAGGCCGCTGGCATTGGGCGCAACGATATCGATCACCGGGACGCCGTGCGCCTCGCTGAGCAATGGCGTGCCGCCCGGGCCGGGGGCAGGTTGCGGCGGGCCGGCGGCCAGCAGCGTGGGCGAAGCGCACAGGCAAAGGAACATGGCCCAGCGCAGCCGGTCGGGGCGCAGCGGGCGGGGATGTTCGGTCGTTTTCATGGTGGTGCTCTCCTTTCGGTGGATGAATCAGAGGTTCAAGGTCCACTCCAGGCCCCAGAAGCCGGGCTCGAGCGCGCGGCGCGGGCGATCGCTGGCGTACAGGGCGCGTTGGTAATCGAGGCGTATGCGGTTGCCGGGCAGGCTCAGCTCCAGGCCCAGGGTGCCGCCGGCCAGGCGCTGCGAAGGGCTGCCGTGGTCGAAGCGGGTCCAGCCCAGGTCCAGGCCCAGGTAGGGGCGCAGTTGCACGGCGGTGGATGAAAGGAGGTCGAAGGGGTAGCTGAGGGTATTGCGCCAGGCGGCCCCGCTGGCGCCGGAGACGGTGCGCTGGCGCACGCCGCGGACACTGTTGTTGTCACTGAGCAGCAGCTGCTCGATGGCGGGCAGCGGGTCGGGGCTGTATTGCAGGTTCAGCTCGCTTTGCCAGCGCCAGGGGTGCTCGGGCGGTGCCTGGGCCAGGTACAGCAGGCTGGCGCGGTACTTGCGAAAGTCGGGTTTCGGGGCGCCGGGGCGCAGCGCGCGGCGGTCGGCGCCGAGTGCGTCAAGGCCCTGGCTGAGCCCCAGCGAGGCGCTCCACAAGCCATGCTCCAGCCACAGCAGGTTGAGGCCGGCGTCGAGGGTGGTGAGGGTCGGGCTTTGCACGGCCAGGCGTTGGCGTTGCAGGTAGTTGTCCAGGCGTTTGTGGTCCAGGCGCAGGCCGGCGCTGAGCATGCCCTGCTGGTTGCGCCACAGCACCCGCTCGCCGCTCAGGCCCTGGAACTGGCTGCCGCCGCTGGCCTGGCGCCCGCCGGGCAACGGTGAGTGATAGCTCAACTGGCTGGCGCTGAGCGCGAAGGACCAGGGGCCGTAAGGGATGCTGTAGTACAGGCTCAACCCCTGGCTGGCGCCGGGCGCCTGCAGCACGGTCGAGAACAGCGCTACCCGCAGGTCGTCGTTCAGCCCCAGCGGGCTGTCCAGGCCGAGCCCGAGGTTGAGGCGCTGGCGGCCGGTCAGTGGGCTGCCGCGGTTGTCGAAGCGGCTTTCCAGGTGCCAGCGGGCGCCGACCTGGCGTGGGACGATGCGTACGCGCGTCGCCCCCGCCACCTCGCCGGGCAGCAGCTCGGCGCCAAGGTCGTAGGCCCGCAGGCGATTGAGCTGGTCCAGGCCTTGCTCCAGGTCAGGCAGGTGCAGTGGCTGGCCGAGCAGGCCGGGGAAGGCACCGCGCAGCGACAGCGGCAGCTCGTCGCCGGCCAGTTCGATGGCTTCGACAAAGCCCTCGACGATCAGGATGTCCAGTGGCAGGCCGGGCTGCGGTGCCTGCAGCAGATAGGGGCGCGCAAGTGGATAGCCGGCCTGCACATAGCGTTCGGTCAGTGCCCTGAACAGCCGGTTGACGGCCGCCACGTCCATGCAGGGCAGCACCAGCGGGCGCAAGGTGCCTTCGAGGTCGCTGGCCGAGAGCCGGCGATTGCCGCTCATGCGCACCCCCGACACTGGCCAGCAGGGGCTGCCGGCATCGTCTGGCGAGGTGCCTCGCGGCGTGCGGCTGGACGGTTGGCGGTACTGCCAGCGTTGCAGGCGCTGGCGCTGTTCCAGTTCGCGTATCGACTGCTGCTGGTCGCGCAGTTGCAGGCTAGCCGGGTCTTCTGCCGCGGCGGCCGGTACGCTGCACAGGCTCAGCAGCAGGCAGGCGAGGTACAGCGGGATGGCACGACGGAGGGTGGTCGGCATGGCGAAATCCGGCAATTCGTGTACGAAGGAAGTACTCGTTTGCGTGGATTCTATGAATCTGCCTAGCCGATTAGATGCGGTCCCGAGCCCATCTGAATGCCAGATGGGTGGTGAGAATGTGTAGGGGATTTCCTAGGAAATTGCGCCGACGGGGCGCTTGCTCAAGGGCGGATTTCGATCAAAGTACCGTCCTTGACCATGCTCCACACTTCGCGCATGTCGTCGTTGCGCATGGCGATGCAGCCCTCGGTCCAGTCGAGGGTGTGGAAGTACCACTCCGGGTATTCCTCGTTGATCGGGGTGCCGTGGATCATGATCATGCCACCGGCATCCACCCCTTCACGGCGGGCCTTGGCGGCGTCGGTGATGTTCGGGTAGGAGATGTGCATGGCCAGGTTGTAGCGGTCGCTGACCTTGCGCCAGTCGAGCCAGTACAGGCCCTCGGGGGTTTTCTTGTCGCCCTCGCGCACCTTGGCGCCCTTGGGTTGCTTGCCCAGGGAAATACGGTAGGTCTTCAGCGGTTCGCCACGGCTGATCAGTTGCAGGCGGCGTTCGGACTTGAGCACCAGCACTTTGTCGATCAACGGCCCCTGCACCACGGCGCTGGCGGGTGAAACGGTCTGCACGACCGGTTGTGGCTTGCGAATGATGGTTTCGGTGAACGCGGCATGCGAAACCGAGGCGACACTGAGGCAGAAAAGGGCAAGCAACCAGCGCATGAAACCGTATCCCTGAAAACTTAAGTGGTGGATGACGCGACATTCATCGGCGGCAGGTATTCATGGCCTATCGGGTAATGCTGCCTGACGCGGTCGCGATAGTAGCATTCTAGTGTGCGTGTGACGGTGCGGAAAGCCAGCTCATCCCACGGGATCTCGTGTTCCTCGAACAACCGTACCTCCAGGCTCTCGACGCCGACGGCGAAGTCCAGGTCGGCCAGTTCCGCGCGGAAGAACACGTGCACCTGGTTGATGTGCGGCAGGTCGAACAACTGGTACAGGCTCATTTGCGTGACCCGGGCGCAGGCCTCTTCCACGGTTTCGCGACGAGCGGCGTCGTCGAGGGTCTCGCCGTTCTCCATGAAACCGGCGGGCAGGGTCCAGAAACCGCGGCGTGGCTCGATGGCACGGCGGCACAGCAGCACCTGGCTGCCCCAGGTGGGCAGCACCCCGGCAACGATGTTGGGGTTCTGGTAATGGATGGTCTGGCAATGCTCGCACACATACCGTGGGCGGCTGTCGCCCTCGGGGATTCGCTGGATGACCGGCTGGCCGCACGCGCTGCAGAATTTCATGCTTTCATCATTCCTGTGGGGTCTGGCTATCTTGGCGCGCGCGGTCGGCCCACTGCAAGCAGCCCGGGGCAGGGCTTGGGTGCCCGCAGGCTTTGGTGCATCATGCACGGCAGGCCTTGGAATCGAGAGTGCGTAATGCTGGACGAGCTTCTTCGCCGAATGAGCAACCACACCCCTGCGTCACTGCAGGTGGACAGCCGTTTTCCGGAAGCAGCGGTGCTGTTACCCATCACCCGCAGCGATGAGCCCGAGCTGGTGCTCACTCTGCGTGCCAAGGGTTTGTCCACCCACGGTGGCGAAGTGGCGTTCCCTGGCGGGCGGCGCGATCCGGAGGACCCGGACCTGGTGTTCACGGCCCTGCGTGAAGCAGAAGAAGAAATCGGCCTGCCGCCCGGCCTGGTCGAGGTGATCGGCCCGCTCAGCCCGCTGATTTCATTGCATGGCCTGAAGGTGACACCCTTCGTCGGGCTGATCCCCGATTACGTCGAGTACCACGCCAACGATGCGGAAATTGCCGCCGTGTTCACGGTGCCGCTGGCGTTCTTTCGCCAGGACCCGCGCGACCACACCCACCGTATCGATTACCAGGGCCGCAGCTGGTACGTGCCCAGCTACCGCTATGGCGACTACAAGATCTGGGGGCTGTCGGCGATCATGATCGTCGAGCTGGTCAACCTGCTGTTCGATGCCGGCATCAGCCTGCACAAGCCGCCAGAGCGTTTCATCCAGAACTGAGCGGGGCACACCCCGCCACCGGCGTTCAACCGTGAGGAGCGACACATGAAATACCGCCTGGGCGACCTGCGGGTCGAGACCCATCCCACCAGTTGGGCCGCACCCAATGCCACGCTGATCGGCAAGGTACGCCTGCAGGCGCGTGCCAGCGTGTGGTTCGGCGCGGTGCTGCGCGGCGACAACGAGCTGATCGACATCGGCGAGGACAGCAACGTCCAGGACGGCACGGTGATGCACACCGACATGGGCTCGCCGCTGACCCTCGGCAAGGGCGTGACCATCGGCCATAACGCCATGCTGCATGGCTGCACGGTGGGCGACTACAGCCTGATCGGCATCAATGCGGTGATCCTCAACGGTGCGCGCATCGGCAAGCACTGCATCATCGGCGCCAATGCACTGATCCCCGAAGGCAAGGAAATCCCCGACGGCTCGCTGGTAATGGGCTCGCCTGGCAAGGTGGTGCGCGAGCTGACCGAGCAGCAGCAGCGCATGCTCGAAGCCAGCGCTGCGCATTATGTGCACAACGCCCAGCGTTACGCCCGTGACCTGGTGCTCGATGAAGACTGACGAACGGCCCGTGGCCTCGCCCTGCGTCAGCATTTGCGCCCTGGACGAGCAGGATGTCTGCACCGGGTGCCAGCGCACGGTGAGCGAGATCACCCGCTGGGGGCGGATGGACAACCAGGAGCGCCGTGAGGTGCTCAAGCGCTGCCATGAGCGGGCGGTGGCAGCGGGGCTGATCATCGGCATGTGAACCGTTGCGGTTTCATTCGCGGGTAAATCGCAGCGGCGAACCGCCGCTCCCACAGGTTCAGCGACAACCTGTGGGAGCAACTGTCTTGCTCGCAATTCAAACAGCTGCGCGATCCCTGTGGGAGCGGGTTTACCCGCGAAGAGTCTGGCGCTGACTTTGAATTCAAGTATTCTGTGCGGCTTGCCCAACATCCAGATAGCCCATGTTCTTTCTCATCGCCTATATCAGCAGCGTGGTGCTGATCAACTACGCCTTCTCCAGCGCACCGCACCTGGATGTGATCTGGTCCGCCTGGGGCGGGTTGGTGTTCATCCTGCGCGACATGGTGCAGACCCGCTACGGCCATGGCGCGCTGCTGGCCATGCTGGCGGCTCTGGTGCTCTCGTATGCCACCTCTGAGCCTGCCATCGCCCTGGCCAGCGCTACCGCGTTCTTCGTCTCCGAATTGATCGACTGGCTGGTATTCAGCGTCACCCGCCGGCCCCTGCGCGACCGCCTGTGGCTGAGCTCGGCGCTGAGCATCCCGGTGGACACCTTCATCTTCTTCGGCATGATCGGCGCATTGACCCCCGTGGTGATCGGCACGGCGCTGGCGTCGAAGTTCGCCGGAGTCACCGCGGTATGGCTGATCATGGCCTGGCGCGCCCGGCGCGCGATGGTCGCATCCTGATGTAGAATGCGGGTCCAATTTTCAGCGGGCGGCAGCCAGCGTGGCGCGGCCCCGGACGCCTTCGAGGACCTGAAATGACCCGTATCGGAACCCCATTGTCGCCTACCGCGACCCGTGTACTGCTGTGCGGCTGCGGCGAGCTGGGCAAGGAAGTGGTGATCGAGCTGCAGCGCCTGGGCGTCGAGGTGATCGCCGTCGACCGTTACGCCAATGCCCCGGCCATGCAGGTCGCGCACCGCAGCCACGTGATCAACATGCTCGACGGCGTGGCCCTGCGCGCGGTGATCGAGGCGGAAAAGCCGCACTACATCGTCCCCGAGATCGAGGCCATCGCCACCGCCACGCTGGTGGAGCTTGAGAACGAAGGCTTCAATGTCGTCCCCACCGCCCGCGCCACCCAACTGACCATGAACCGCGAAGGCATCCGCCGCCTGGCCGCCGAAGAGCTGGACCTGCCGACCTCGCCTTACCATTTCGCCGACACCTTCGAGGACTACAGCAAGGCCGTCGCCGACCTCGGCTACCCGTGCGTGGTCAAGCCGGTGATGAGCTCGTCGGGCAAGGGCCAGAGCCTGCTGCGCAGCGCCGACGACCTGCAGAAGGCCTGGGACTACGCCCAGGAAGGCGGCCGCGCCGGCAAGGGCCGGGTGATCATCGAGGGCTTCATCGACTTCGAGTACGAAATCACCTTGCTGACCGTGCGCCATGTGGGCGGCACCACCTTCCTTGAGCCGGTCGGCCACCGTCAGGAGAAGGGCGACTACCAGGAGTCCTGGCAGCCTCAGGCGATGAGCCCGAAAGCCCTGGCTGAGTCGCAGCGGGTGGCCCAGGCGGTCACCGACGCCCTGGGTGGGCGTGGCCTGTTCGGCGTCGAACTGTTCGTCAAGGGTGACCAGGTGTGGTTCAGCGAAGTGTCGCCGCGCCCGCACGACACCGGCCTGGTGACCTTGATTTCCCAGGACCTGTCGCAGTTCGCCCTGCACGCCCGGGCGATTCTCGGCCTGCCGATCCCGGTGGTGCGCCAGTTCGGCCCGTCGGCTTCGGCGGTGATCCTGCCCGAAGGCCAGTCGCAGCAGGCCGCCTTTGCCAACCTGAACGCCGCCCTGAGCGAGCCGGACACCGCCATCCGCCTGTTCGGCAAGCCTGAGATCAACGGCACTCGCCGCATGGGCGTGTGCCTGGCGCGTGATGAGTCGGTTGAAGCCGCACGGGCCAAGGCGACCCGCGCTTCGCAGGCGGTCAAGGTCGAGTTCTGATCTGAAATGCATCGCGGGGCAAGCCCGCTCCCCACCCCGGTACACCGCACAAAAGGGGAGGGAGGTTTCCCATAAGCCCGCTCCCACGTGTGTCACATCGCACAGGTGGGAGCGGGCTTGCCCCGCGATCGTTTTAAGAGGTTCAAAGCTCGGTATTGCGCGTCTCTTTAAGGCACAACACGGCAATCAGGCTGATCACCGCCGCCGCCGACACATACCCCCCCACCCAGCTCAAGCCCCCCATGCTCACCAGCTTCTGGGCAAAGAACGGTGCCGCCGAGGCGCCGACGATGCCGCCCAGGTTGTAGGCCGCCGAGGCGCCGGTGTAGCGCACGTGGGTCGGGAACAGCTCTGGCAGCAAGGCGCCCATCGGCGCGAAGGTCACCCCCATCAGGAACAGCTCGATGCTCAGGAACAGTGCCACGCCCGTGGTCGAGCCCGAGGTGAGCAGCGGCTCCATGGCGAAGCCCGAGGCGATGGCCAGCAGCGCACCCACGATCAATACCGGCTTGCGCCCGTAGCGGTCGCTGAGCCAGGCCGACAGTGGCGTGGCCAGGGCCATGAACACCACGGCGAAGCACAGCAGGCCGAGGAAGGTCTCGCGGCTGTAGCCCAGCGTCGTCACGCCGTAGCTCAGCGAGAACACCGTGGAGATGTAGAACAGCGCGTAGCACACCACCATCGCCGCCGCGCCCAACAGGGTCGGCAGCCAGTACTGGGCGAACAGTTCGACCACCGGCATCTTGACCCGCTCCTGGCGCGCCACGGCCTTGGCGAATACCGGGCTTTCCTCGAGTTTCAGGCGTACGTACAGGCCAACCAGCACCAGCGCGGCACTGAGCAGGAACGGAATGCGCCAGCCCCAGTCGCGGAACTGCTCGTCGCTGAGTACCAGGGCCAGGGTGAGGAACAGGCCGTTGGCGGCCAAAAAGCCGATCGAGGGGCCCAGTTGCGGGAACATGCCGAACCAGGCGCGCTTGCCTTCAGGGGCGTTCTCGGTGGCCAGCAGCGCCGCGCCACCCCATTCGCCGCCCAGGCCCAGGCCTTGGCCGAAGCGCAGGATGCAGAGCAGGACCGGCGCCCACACGCCGATGCTGTCATAGCCCGGGAGCACGCCAATCAGCGTGGTCGAAACCCCCATCAGCAACAGTGAAGCGACCAGGGTCGACTTGCGCCCGATACGGTCGCCGAAGTGACCGAACAGCGCCGAGCCCAGTGGCCGGGCGAGGAACGCGATGCCGAAGGTAAGGAAGGCCGCGAGCATCTGCGCGGTGCCCGACCCGGACGGGAAGAACACCGGCCCGATCACCAGGGCGGCGGCGGTGGCGTAGACGTAGAAATCGTAGAACTCGATGGCAGTGCCGATGAAACTGGCGGTGGCCACCCGCGCTGGCGAGTTGACCGGGGCCGCCGAGGCAGGTTCGGCGTAGGTGCTGCTGGTAGTCATGCGTAGGTCCCTGACAGTCGATGCTCCATGGGGCACGGCCCATGTGGCAGGCACACGGGAGCCGGAGCGTATTGTTATGAGTCGCGTGACTGACGATAGCCCAGGGGGTAGGGAGGGTCGGGCGCTGTTCGGGGTGGTGACGCAGGGCCGTGGGGCGTGTCAGTGATGCGGACTGGCCGTGGGGCGCCGGGTGCGGGTAGCAGGCGGGACGGCAGGGCTGGGTAAGCGTTGGCCGAGTATAACTATCGGGTCAGGGTCCAGACCAGCACCTTGCTGGCGCAATTGTCCTCGGTTTCGAGGATTTCCAGGCGATAACGGCCGATCTTCAGGCATACCGCCGTTGCCGGGATGCTTTCCAGCGCCTCGGTGACCAGGCCGTTGAGGGTTTTCGGCCCGCCATCACAGGGCAGGTGCCAGCCGAGGGTGCGGTTGATCTCACGCAGCGAGGCGGTGCCCTCGATGATGAAGCGGCCATCGCTCTGCGGGTGCACGTGGGGGTTGTCGAGGCTGTGTTCGTCTTCGAATTCGCCGACGATCTCTTCGAGGATGTCTTCGAGGGTGACGATGCCCAGCACTTCGCCGTATTCGTCCACCACCACGCCCATGCGCCGCTGTTGCTTGTGGAAGTTCAGCAACTGCATCTGCAGGGGCGTGCTTTCGGGGACGAAGTAGGGCTCGTAGCAGGCGGCCTGGAGCTTTTCGAAGGTGAGTTCGGCGCGCGGCAGCAGGTGGCTGATCAGTTTGGTGTTGAGTACCGCTTCCACCTGGTTGATGTCGTTGTGATAGACCGGCAGGCGGGTGTGGCGGCTGACGATCAGTTGCTCGACGATGCGCTCGATGGGGTCGTCGAGGTTGATGCCGTCGACTTCGTTGCGCGGTACCAGGATGTCGTTGACGGTGATCTTGTCGAGGGCCTGCAAGCCCGCCAGCAAGCCATTGTGGGACGGGTCATGCTGCTCGTCGTCATCGAAGTCGTCTTCCTGCGGGTGCAGCGCCACCGCCATGGGCTGCACGCGGAACGGGCGCAGGATCAACCGGGCGCAGCCATCGAGCAGGCAGGCCAAGGGTTGCAGTGCGGCCAGCGGGACCTTGAGCAGGCTGGCGCCAAGGCTGATGAATGCCTGTGGATTGCGCCGGGCCAGGCGTCGCGGCAGGTACTCGGCGAGCACCAGCAAGGCTGCGGTGGCGGCCAGCCCGGCCAGCCAGAAACCGTGTTCGCCGCTGTAGCGCTGGCCGATCAGGCAGGCCAGGCCCAGCACCAGCAGCTTGCCGAGGCTGGCGCAGAGCACCAGGGCCTGGGCGGGCAGGGTCGGGTCGGCGTGGCCGTTCTGTTGCTGGCGAGCGCAGTCCACGGCGGTGAACAGCGCTGACCACAGCAGGGCCAGTACCAGTGTGCCGAGCAGCGGGGCGTACGGCAGGGTATCCATGGGCGGCCGTCAGATATGCAAGATGAATTCGCGGACCAGCTTGCTGCCGAAATAGGCCAGCATCAGCAGGCAGAAACCGGCGAGGGTCCAGCGGATCGCCTTGTGGCCACGCCAGCCCAGGCGGGTGCGGCCCCACAGCAACACACTGAACACGATCCACGCCACGCAGGCCAGCAGGGTCTTGTGCACCAGGTGCTGGGCAAATAGGTTGTCGAGGAACAGCCAGCCGGAGATCAGCGACAGCGACAGCAGCCCCCAACCGGCCCAGAGGAAGCCGAACAGCAGGCTTTCCATGGTCTGCAGCGGCGGGAAGTTGCGGATCAGCCCGGACGGGTGCTTGTGCTTGAGCTGGTAGTCCTGCAGCAACAGCAGCAGGGCCTGGAACACGGCGATGGTGAACAGGCCATAGGCGAGGATCGACAGCAGGATGTGCGCGAGGATGCCTGGCTCTTCATTGATCAGCGGCACCGTGCCGGGCGGGGCGAACTGCGCCAGTAACGCTGTTACCGCACCCAGCGGGAACAGCAGCACCAGCAGGTTTTCCACTGGAATGCTCAGGCAGGCGATCAGCGTCAGGCCGATCACCGCCACGGCGATCAGGCTGGCGGCGCTGAAGAAATCCAGGCTCAGGCCCAGCGGGGTGATCAGCTGGAAGAACAGCGCGCCGCCCTGGGCGAGCACCGCCAGTGCGCCGAGCAGGCCGAGCAGCCGCTTGTCGGCGCGGGCGCCACGGGCCAGGCCGGTAGCCTGGTAGACGGTCGCGGCCACATAAAGGAAGGCGGCGATCAGGTTGGGGATGAGGCTGGGTGAAGAGAGCATAAGTCCTGGCAGGCAAGCCTTAAAGGGACGGAGTTTGGCATAGAACGCGGTGGGCAAGGAAGACTGCTGCGCTGCGCCGGCCTTTTCGCGGGTAAACCCGCTCCCACAAGGGTTGCGCTGAACCTGTGGGAGCGGGTTTACCCGCGAAGGCGACA